>JAYUFP010000890.1:0-9718 GCA_043738665.1 Isosphaeraceae bacterium | reverse complement strand
CCGCCAGCCTTGGCCGTCCCGCACGGGTTCGGAGTACCGAACCACGTGGCACCCAGCAACAGACGTGGATTTGCTCAAGTTATTTTTTCGCGGTTCCTCAAGTGAACTCAGGGGGGGAAAACTCCCTCTGAAAAGTGTGAAATCGCGGCTCGGCAGGAGCCTCGGGATCCCGGAATCACGCGAGCATCTCTTAGAAAGGTTCGCGATGTCGAACGGTTCGGAGAATCATCACGGGCGGCTCTCGGAAGAGGAGTCGTTCCGGGCTTCGGAAGAGGTCGCGGGGGTCATGGCTTCAGGTCTTCCGCTCGCCCCCGGGTTGCGGGCGACCGCGGCGGAGCTTCCTCGGAGGCAAGTTCGACTCCGACGGGCGCTGAACGCCGTGGCAGCGAGCCTGGAGTCGGGCGCTTCGGTCGACGAGGCGTTACGTCTCTCGGGTTCCGCGGTGCCCGATTACCTTCGCGGATTGGTCAACGTCAGCGCCAGGAGCGGACGACCCGGACAGGCACTCGGTCGATTCGCGAGTTTCTCGACGCTCGGGGCCGACCTCCGCTGGCGGCTCCTGGCGGGGCTCGCTTACCCGATGATGTCCATCGTGCTCGCGATCGGCCTTTTCCTGTTCATCTGTGTCGCTCTCGTGGGCAATTTCGAGAGCATGTACCGCGATTTCGGCGTCCCGTTGCCGAACCTCACAATTTTTCTCCTGATGATCGCCCGGCCGTTTTACAGCGCGTGGGACGTCCTCCTGGAAGGCTTTGGGGGGCTGATCGTCTTCGGGTTGATCTTCATGCTCTTCGTCGGATCCAAGACCCGTCGAGGCTTGTTGAGCGCGATCCCGCTCGTCGGGACGATCTCGAAGAACATCTCCCTGGCCGAGTTTTGCCACCTGATGGCGCTCATGCTGGAGAGCGAAGTCCCACTCCCCGAGGCGATCCGACTGGGAGGAAGCGGGGTGAAGGACTCGTTGATCGAGCGCGAGGCCGAGAAGGTCAGCCAGGACGTGGCCGGAGGAATGTCGCTCGCGGATGCGGTTTCCCATCGTTCGGTGTTCCCGGGCGGTCTGTCGCGGGTTCTTCGGTGGGCGGAGAAGTCGCGGAGTTTGCCCGAGTCATTGCGGATGGTCGGCGAGATGTTCGCATCGACGGCGAGGGCACAGGCGGAGTTCGCCGGCACGTTCATGAGCGTCCTGGCGGTCATGTCGATCCTGTTCGGGGCGGCGATGTTCGCAATCGGGTTGCTGCTCCCGATGATCACCCTGATTTCTAAACTGTCGGGCTGAGAGCCTGTCCGGAAATGAAATGGCTAGGAAATGGCTGATGACGGATGGCTGATGACGGATCGGAAAGAGCGAACACGGAGTTTTCCCGCCGGTTTTCTCGCATCGGTCATCGGCCATTTGTCATCCGCCATCGTTTTTCTCCGGGAAACTTCCCGGACAGACTCTGAGTTCGGCGGAGGCAAGCCACATGAGTGACGTTCCCGAGGAGGAGCCCGTCGTGCTGAATCCCTACACCGCACCTGACGCGAGGTCGGCGGCCGACGAGTCGGCGGACCTGTCCACTCGCCGGGCCGGTTTCCGGACCCTGCACCTGATGTATCTGGTGGTGATCTGCGCGTTCTTGATCTGGATCGGCATGATCGTCAGACTCGGCATGATTCCGCTATTCATGCTGGTGGTCGCCGCGGGGGTCGGCTTCGCGATCGTCCTCGCCCGGAGGAACGCGACCCAGCAAGAATCCCTCCTTTGGGCGCTCGCGATCGCCGCCGAGCGGTCGTTGCCTCTGGCCCCCGCCGCGCTCGCGTTCACCGATCAATATGGCGCGTCGTTTCGATGGAAGGTCAGGCTTTTTGCAACCTTGTTAAACGAAGGCCAGAGCGTTCCCGAGGCCATCGACCACGTCCCGCACCTGTTTTCGAGAGAGGCGGAGGCCCTGGTCCGCACCGGCTGGACCGCCGGTATGCTCGCCGAGTCGCTCCGCGAAGCGGCACTGCTGCGTTCCGAACGAAAGACCGCCTGGGCCGTCGCCGCGTTCCGCTTCTTCTACCTGGGCGGTGTCTTCCTCGCGTTGCAAATCATTTCCGGGTTCATTCTTTACTTCATCGCGCCCAAATTTGAAGCGATCTTCATGGATTTCGGGATTCGGCTGCCGCCAGTCACGCTTTTCACGATCCGGGTGAGCCGCCTGTTCGTCGACTACGGTCTGGTGACTCTGCTGGTAGTCATTGCGGAATGTTTCCTCCTCGGGTCGATCCCGCTCGGCCTCTTCAACGTGTTTCAGTGGGACATTCCCGTACTTGATCGGCTGTACCGGCGAACTCATACGGCGTTGATCCTCAAAGCGCTTGCTCTTTCGATCGACGGCGGCAAGCCAGTCGTCAGCGGGATCGAGTCGTTGAGCGAAGACTATCCGTCGGCGTGGATACGGAGCCGGTTGACCCTGGTGGGACGCGACGTCCGCGAAGGCGGGAACTGGATCGATTCGCTCCGGTCCCGACAGCTGATCGGTAAGGCCGATGCCGCGGTAATCGCCTCGTCGGAGCGTGTCGGAAATCTCGCCTGGGCGCTTCGCGAGACGGCCGACTCCGCGGAGCGCAGGATCGGCTACCGGTTCCACTTCGTGCTTCAGACACTTTACCCGCTTCTCGTGCTCGCCATGGGAGCATTCGTGCTGGTGTTCTGCGTCGCGTATTTCTCCCCGATCATTCAACTGATCGAGAGGCTCGCCGGATGAGAACTCGTTTTTTTGGTCCGAGGCGCGATCGCCGTTCAGTCTTGCCCCGAAACCGCCGGGGGTACGGACTGATCGAGCTCGCGGTCGCGGTTTTCCTGCTCACGGTCTCGATGGGGGTGATGGTCAAGGCGGTAACCTGGGTCGGAATCGAACGCCGCGCCGCCGACCGTCGCGTGATGGCGATCCAGGAAGCCTCGAATCTTCTCGAGCGCCTCTGTGCCGAGCCGTTCGAGAAGATCACGGCGGATCGTGCGCAGGCACTCGGCGCAGAATCTCCGGCCCTCAAGGAACTCCCCGGCGCGTCCTGGGGCTTTGAGGTCGTCGAGTCCAAGGCGAATTCGCCGGCCGGCAAGCGGATCTCCGCGAAGCTTCGGTGGAAGGATCGTTCCGCGGGATGGGATGGGCCCGTCTCCCTTTCGTGCTGGGTCTATCCGCGGAGGAAACCTTGAAAACCCGTTCTGAAACAATCCGAAACCGCCGCGGCTACTCGTTGATCGAGATGGTCGTCGTGATCGGCGCCGTGACGGTCGTGTTGAGCCTCTGCGGCATGATCTTGCACGGGCTGCTCAAGCTCGACAAGTCGGGAAGGGCGCAACTTGATGACGCCGCGACGATCGGCAGGATTTCCCGACAATTCCGTGCGGACGTCCGTGATGCATCGTCAGCGGAGATCTTGAAGGCCGGGGACAAGCCATCGGGCCTCAAGATCGTCCGCGACGGCGCGACGATCTCTTACGCGGTCGACGGCCGTCGCCTGATCAGGGTGGCGTCAACGAAGGACGGCAAGCCGCGGAATCGTGAGTCCTACCGGGTCGACCGGATCGGTCCGGTCGTTTTCGAGGCCGTGCCGCCTACCGTTCAACTGACGTTTTTGAGAGCGCCAAGCGAGCCGAAGCATCTTCCGCATCCGGCGATCCGGATCGTGGGGGAGCTTGGGAAAGACCTGCGCCTCGGTCAACCTTCGGAGACCACGCCATGAGCCCGAGACGATCGAATCGGCGAGGCCTGGCGATCGTACCGGCCTTCGTCTGCATGGTCCTGGTCACGATTTTCTGCGGAGTGCTGCTGAAGCTGGCGGCGTCGCACCGGGTGCTCGTCCGCTCCGAACAGTCTAAAGCCCAGGCCGATTGGCTCGTTCAGTCCGGACTGGAGAGAGCCTCGGCCAGGCTCTCCGCGGACGCCGCGTATCGCGGTGAGACGTGGGAGATCGCCGCCAAGGAGATGGCGGGCGGGAAGGCGGCGGTCGTGCGGATCGCCGTGGAGCCCTTGGAAAAGAGCCCGAAACGCCGACGCGTGCGGGTCGAAGCGGATTACCCCCGGGACGAAACCCTTCGCGCCCGTTCCAGTAAGTCACTCAACATGGACCTCAAACCGGTCACCCCGGGAGAATCGTCATGACTCACCGTTCGCCGCGAACGCGTTCCGGATTCACGCTCATCGAGCTGCTCGTCGTGATCGCGATCATCGCCGTGTTGATCGCGCTCCTGCTCCCCGCGGTTCAGTCGGCCAGAGAGGCCGCCCGCCGCGCTCAGTGCGTCAACAACCTCGTCCAGGTCGGGATCGCCTTACAGAATTACGAGTCCGCCCACGAGATGCTCCCCTCCGGCGTTGTGAACCCGACGGGTCCGATCTCCAACACGCCGAAAGGTTATCATTATAGCTGGATCACACAAATCCTTCCCTACATCGAGCAAGGGAACGCGTTCAAGAAGATTGACTTCCGCGCCGGGGTCTACGACGTCCAGAACGCCACGGTTCGGCTCCACGGGCTGGGCGTCTTCCAGTGCCCGAGCGACGCCGCCGTCCGGTCGACCGCGACCGTCTCGTTCAATAGCTTCGCCGCGTGCTACAACGACAAGGAAGCGCCGATCGATACCACCAACAACGGCGTTTTTTATCTGAACAGCCACACTCGCTATGAGGACATTCCCGACGGCAGCTCGTTCACGATTTTCGTCGGCGAAAAAAAGCGTGACGCCACAGAATTGGGCTGGATGTCGGGTACGCGCGGAACCCTTCGTAATGCCGGAAGTCCCCCCAATTTCAACCGGCTGAATGGCGGCCGAAACGTTCCGGTCATGGTCGATGATGACGAACCCGAAGCTGCAAAGGCCGTCCGGCCCGCGGGCGCGGGAGATGAGGCCACCGTTTGCGGCGGTTTCGGCAGTTCACACCCCGGAGGATCGAACTTCCTGTTCGGAGACGGCTCAGTTCGTTTCCTGAAAAGCTCGATCGGTTCCTCGGTCTTCCGAAGGCTTGCGAACAGGGCCGACGGCGAGTTGATCAGCGACGACCAGTTCTGAGGGTGCCTCTCCGATGAATCGGGTCTTCGAATCCCGTCAGCGTCTCGAACCCGGGGTACTCGAGTGCTCGACCCACCCCACGAATTCGAACGTGGCAACGAGCCGGCGTGTCGGCGATAAGGAGCGAATGATGACCCGCGGACGTGTGAAATTTCGACGAGCGGCGTTCACGATCATCGAGTTGCTCGTGACGCTGACCATCATCGTGATGATGGCGGGGGTTTTGCTCCCGGCGATCGCAGAGTCTCGCGAGGCGGCGAGGCGATCGGGTTGCATCAATAATCTTCGGCAGGTAGCCCTCGCGCTTCAGAATTATGAAACGTCGAGCCGCGTTCTTCCCCCCGGCGTTGTCAATTCGAAGGGGCCGATCGAGAACGATTTCGAGGGCCTTCACATCGGTTGGATCACTCAGCTTCTTCCGTTCATGGAGCAAGTCCGGGTTTACCAGGCCATCGACTTCGACGTCTCCGTTTACGACCCCGTGAACCGTACCGCGGCGACCGTGCAGCTTTCCTCGCTGAAATGTCCGTCGGACCGGTCGAGTGGCCTCATCAAAGGGCTCGGGGCAAGCAGCTACGCCGCCTGTCACCATGACGTTGAGGCCCCGATCGACGTCGACAACCATGGCGTCTTCTTTCTCAACAGCCATGTGTCATACAACGACATCCCCGACGGGGCGTCGACCACGATCTTCGTCGGCGAAAAACGGATCACCGACGTCGACCTCGGCTGGATGTCGGGAACCCGGGCCACGTTGCGGAACACGGGGACACCGATCAACGCGACGGGATCGGAAATGACGCGGCTCCAGGTCGGAGGATTCGGCAGCGCCCATCCCAACGGTGCGAATTTCACGTTCGGAGACGGCTCGGTACGATACATCCACTCCACGATCCCGCCGGATCTGTTCCGCAGGCTGGGACACCGCGACGACGGGGAACTGGTCGAAGAGGGTCCGTATTGAAAAACGGATCGATGTAATGGTCTGAAACCTCGTCCATCCTCTTGCTCATACAAATTAATACACTTATGTTAATCAAGTCGATGAATTGGGCGGCAAGAGATACCCCTCCGCGAGCGTGTTGAACATTTCGACTTGCTGATCTCTCCAACTCTGATCGCGACCCAGCTCCTCCCCCACGATCGTCGCGACATTCTCCGCGACGTCGATCGCCGCCCGCGCGTCGAGGAACAACGCTCGAAGTCGACGCGCCAGGACGTCTTCGACGCTTCGGGCGGCTTCCTTCCGCACGGCCCAGGCGACTTCCCCCACGCGGTAGGGTAGTCGCGGGTGAAGCAAGGCGTCCCGGCCGGGTCGTTCCTTGCAAGTCTTGGCGACGGCCTCCGCGTCGGAGCCGTAGACCTGGAACGAGTCGTGGCGGACCGTTTCCGACCATCCGTGGAGCCGGAGTTCGGCAGTCCGGCAACGCCGTGCGTCGAGCATTGTGGAGTCCGCGAGAACGTCAACCGCGTTCTCTCCCATGAGTCGGTACGTGGTCCATTTCCCTCCCGTGATCGTGAGCATTCCCGAGGCGGAAACCACCACGGCATGTTCGCGGCTCAGCGACGCGGTTCGGGTCGATTTGCCGCGCGCGATCAAGGGTCTCAGCCCGGCGAACGTGCTCAGAACGTCTTCGCGTTTGGGGTCGCGCGACAGATAGAGCGCGGCGTGTCGCAGTAGGAAATCGATCTCCTCGCGAAGGGGAGCCGGTTCGGTTGAAGTCCCGTTGACGGGCGTGTCCGTGGTGCCGATGAGGACCTTGTCGTGCCACGGGATCGCGAAAACCACCCGGCCGTCGTCGGTCTTGGGGACGAGCACCGCCGTTTCACCGGGCAGAAAGGAACGATCGAGGACGATGTGCGCCCCCTGGCTCGGAGCGATCATCGGCGCGGCCCTTGGTTCGTCGAGCCGACGGATCTCGTCCGCGAAGACTCCCGTGGCGTTCACAACGCCTTGCGCTTCGATTTCAAAGACTTCGCCGGTTTCCGCGTCGGTCGCCCTCACGCCGACTACCTTGTCGGCCTTGTTCTTTAGCAGGCCCGTCACAGCGATTCCATTGAGTGCGGTGCCGCCGTGATCTTCGATCGTGCGAAAGAGCGAGATCGCGAGCCGGGCGTCGTCGAACTGGCCGTCGTGGTAAACAACCCCGCCGCGCAGGTTCTTGGGTTCGAGGGTCGGAACGAGGGCCAGGGCCGCGTCGCGGCCGATCATCCGTGAGCCGCCGATCGCGAGTTTTCCGGCGAGTCGGTCATAGAGCCAGAGGCCGATCGCGTAATGGGGGCGTTCACCAAATCGGTATGCCGGGATCAGGAATTGCCGGTCGTGTACGAGGTGAGGGGCGTTCTTGAAAAGCCGTCCGCGTTCGCGAAGTGCCTCGCGGACCAGCCCGACATTTCCTTGCGCGAGATAGCGGACCCCGCCGTGGATCAGCTTGGTGCTCCGGCTCGAAGTTCCCTTGGCGAAGTCATGCGCTTCAAGAAGGAGGGTCCGGTAGCCTCGCGACGCGGCGTCGACCGCCGTGCCCAGGCCTGTGGCCCCGCCGCCGATCACGAGAACCTCCCAACGTTCGTTGGTCCGTAAGCGCTCCAGACCGGCGTCGCGAGTTGACATTCTTGGGCATTCTCCGCGAGAAGTCGTCACCGACGGTTGGGGATCGGGTCCGTTCCAAAGTGAGCGAATGGTAGACCATACGTCGGACCGGTTTTTTGATTCAAGTCGATCGCGATTTGGACCGACAAGCCGCGTTGACGCGTTTCCAGAGTCCGCGTATGATCCCGCGCGCCCAACTCAGGACCGTCGGTCGTCGGCGGGATCTCGCGGATCTGGACGGAATGGAGGTCGTCATATGCGCCTGTTTCTTGGTCTGCTTGCGGTCGCCCTGATCGGGGCCGATGCCCCGACGTTTACGCCGAATGATTCCGACCTTCCCACTCCGGGCCGGACCGCGATCACTTACGACGTGAAGATCCTTGAAATGAACGGTGTGGCGTGGCGCGGGGAGTTTTACCCCAAGCTTCAGACGGTCTCTCACCGCGGAGCGGTCACCGTCTGGACCTCGCCGGGCTCGATGGTTCCAAGGCTCAAGGAAAAAGCGGGGAAGATCCTGGCGACTCCCCAGCTTCTCTCGATGCCCTCCGCGAACGCGCTCGTGATCTCATCGAAGCCCCGCCGCATCTTGAATGACCTTTCGCGGCACGCCGACGGGCCGGTGAATCATGCTTCCTACGTCGCCTATGCTTCCCGGTTTGAGGATTCGGTCGACAGCTATTCCGTCGGGCTCAAGGGGCGTAAGCTTGATCAAGGCATGCTCGTCGATGTGAAGGTGGAAGATAAGCATATCACGGCGGTCCACACCGTCGCCCTTACCGAGGCGCTTGAAGGCCAGACGAAAACGGCCGTGAGCCCCACCATGCAGGTTCCGGAGTACAGCAATGCCGAGGCCTCCGGTGAGTGGCTGATCCCGAACGACGGCGTGCTGATTATCGGGCTCGGGATCCACACCGAGGCTGACGACATGGGGAAAGCCGTGCCTCGCGAACGGCTTGTCCTGATCGAAGCCCGGACGATTGCCGATTCGGGAGTCAGACAGGCGTCGATCTCATCGACGAACGTGCCGTTTCAATGGAACGGGATGCTCAACGGGACCGTCAGCCCGGTTCCCATGCCCAAACCCCTCATGCAAGCCCCGACGATTCCCGCGCGCTCGCTGCCTCAGCCGTTCAACGCCCACGGGATGCCCGTCCCGCTGCCCCCGCTCCCTGACGAGATCCTCACGCCGACACTCTTTCCGGAATCGTCGGAGCCGTGCGCGTCCCCTCAGTTCCGCGGGATCTCCTCGTCCGAACCCTTTCCGATTCAGCGAAGCGAGCTGGTCGACCCGGAAGCCGCACTTGCCGCGGCCCCGACCGAGCCCGTGTGCTGCGAGGACGCCGGGGACTGTCCCTTCGCGAAGTCGAACGGAGTGTCCGCGGCCAAAGGCCCTGAGAAGCCGTTCCTGCTCCAGTTTCCCTTGCCGGGCAGGATGAGGGTCGAGGTGCGTGCCAGCGTCATTCGCGTCCCGAGCGGCTATTCGCCGCCGGAAGCCGACAAGCCGGCACCGACCAAGGAGTGATTGAATCGCCGCCGAATTGATCGAACTGGGCCCGGCGGTCGTCTCGACTTGCCGGGCCTTTTCTCATTACATTTGTCTTTGTCGATTTGTATTCATCGATGGGGCGACCGGTGTCAATCGGTGTCGTCTCGGGTATCGACCCGTCAAGATCCCGCCCTCTAGCCGCGGCCAAACCTCGCCCCCATAATAAAGCGCTCCGCGACGTCGCCCGCGCGCGGCCGCTTTTCTCCCGATCTAAGGAACGGACAGGCCCGATGCCAGACCCGCGCTGGGACGAACTCGCCGAGATCCTGATTAATCATTCGACCCGCGTCTCGGCGGGCGAAACGCTCTTGATCGAGTGTTTCGACATGGACGACAGTACGCTCCCGCGTCTCCTGGTGCAAAAAGCCGCGAGGAAAGGTGCGTTTCCACTTGTCGAGGTCAAGGACACGCGAATCCTCCGTGAGCTGATCCGCAACGGCTCCGAAACCCAGATGAAGCTCTTCGGCGAGTACGAACGGTTCCGAATGGAACGGATCAACGCGTACATCGCGCTCCGTGGGGCGCGCAACATCAACGAGATGGCCGACGT
>JAYUFP010000889.1:0-9728 GCA_043738665.1 Isosphaeraceae bacterium | reverse complement strand
GCGGAATCGGCGACGGCCGGGAGCAATTCATTTCGCAGGATGGTGATTTCGGGAGGGGCTTCGATCCCGATCCGCACGGTCCCGTTGTTGATCTGGACGACCGTCAGGACGATCGAGTCGCCGATGGTGATCTGCTGGCTGATCTTGCGGGAGAGGACGAGCATTGGTGTGCGCCTCCGGTGCGCTGACGGCAAGGTGAAAGGTGGCGGCATTCCCGTTGTGGATTCGTGTCGGACAAGCCGCCGTGGTCAAGGTGCCGACATCCCAGTTGCGAACGGAGACGCTTGGCGACGCGGATTCTCCGGATTCTCCGGGGATGGTGGTCTTAGAGTCTGACCGGAAAGGAATTGGCTAGGAAATGGCTGATGACGGATGGCTGATGACGGATCGGAAAGAGCGAACGCGGCGTTTTCCCGCCGGCTTTTCTCGCATCGGTCATCGGCCATTGGTCATCCGCCATCGTTTTTCTCCGGGGAACCTCCGGGACAGACTCTTATAAAGGGGTCAAACCGCGCGCCCGTTGATCAGCGCGCCGAGATCCCGCGTGAACGCATCCAGGATCAAGGGCATGTACGCCTTGCGCTGGATGTGCCAGTCGGCTTCGAGGCAGCGGTCGGCCAGGAGGAAGACGTCTTCAGGTTCGAGCTTTTCGGCCAGGGCGGCGGCGGCGCGGCGGTCTTCGGGGTCGGGGCTGGGGGGAAGGAGCCCTGCGGTCTGCCAGAGAAGACCTCGGAAGAATCTCGCGATTTCTCCGACCAGCAATCGGGCCCGTCCTCGTTGATCAACGCTTTCCTTGCCCGCTTCCTTGATGAACGCTCCGAGCTTTCCGGCGAGCGCCGGGGAGTCGAGGCCGCTCGGGTCGGCCAGGGCGTCGATCATGTCGCGGCGGAACCGTTCGAGCTCGGGGTCGGCCAGGCCTTTCGCCCTCCCCACGCTGCCGTCGGCGAGCATGGCGAGCCTCGCCGCCTCGCTGGGGTCGGTCACGATCGACTGTTCGGTCAGGACGGCGGCGAGTTCGCTTGCCGGTAACGGGTCGAACCGGACGACACGACAGCGCGAGATGATCGTGTCGAGCTGGACCTCCGGCGAGGTGCCGATCAGGATCAGGACCGAGCCCGGCGGCGGCTCCTCCAGGGTCTTGAGGAACGCGTTGGCCGCCTCGTCGTTAAGTTCGTCGGCGTCGTCGATGATCGCGACTCGCCTCGTCCCGTGCATCGGCTTCAAGCCGAGGTCGATGCAGAGGTCGCGGATCACCTTGATCGGCAGCTCGTGCTTCTCATCGGGACGGGCGACCGTTAACAGGTCGGGATGTGTACCGTTCTTGATCTGAAGGCAGGACGGGCAGACCTCGCAAGGGTCGAGCGCGGTCTCCGGGTTCCGCTCGCAGAGCAAGGACTGGGCGAGCTTGAGCGCGAACGTCTTCTTGCCGACCCCTTCGGGCCCCACGAACAGCAGCGCGTGCGGGAACCTCCCCTGCGCGAGGATTTTGCGAAGCTCGTCCACCACGAGGTCATGACCGCGGATCGAGTGCCAGGGCACGGGCCACCTCGGTTCGAATCGCCTCCCTCACCGCACTCGGGTCGCCCGAAGCGTCCACCCGTACGATTGGGGCGGGGTAATACGGACAGCCGCCATTCCCGGCGGAATCCGCGGCGGCGAGGAAACCGTCGCGGACCGCCGCGTGATACGATTCCGGCCGGTCCTCGATCCGGTCCCGGCTCTTCCCCACCCGGGCGCGGGCGGTCGCGACGGGGACGTCGAGCACCAAGGTCAGGTCGGGAAGAAGACCGCGCGTCGTCACCAGGCCGACTTTCGCCACATCCTCGACCCCAAGACCGCCCGCATGGCCTTGATAAACAATATTAGCGAGAAGATAGCGATCGGAAACCACAATCGCCCCGCGAGCGAGCGCGGGGACTATGACTGCTTCGACGAGCTGCGCCCGGCTGGCCATGTAAAGGAGCATCTCGGCGTTGATCCCGCGGTGAACGGCCGCGCGGTCGAGGAGGATCTCGCGCAGGCATGTTCCGAGGGGGGTTCCTCCGGGGTCGCGGCAGGTCACGACCTCATGCCCGCGCTCGGCGAGCCAGGCGGCAAGGTCGGCCGCCTGCGTGGTCTTGCCGCCGCCGTCCGGGCCGTCGAGGACGACGAACCGGCCACGGGATTTGCTGAGATCCTCGATCATGAACTGACTTTAACCGAGGACCCATCCGCGCGATAGTCAGCAACCCGGTCAGCCCGAGACGGTTGCTCGGGAAAGTACCAGCGGCCCGCGCGGCGAACCTTTGCAGCCACGGCAATTCCAGCCGGTGATGATCGCGGAAAGGATCAGGATCGGGATCGACTTCGCGAATCTCGCCCACCGCGAAGGAGTGTCCGGAAGTTCGCGCCAGTGCGTGGTCGACCGTTCACAACGGGAACAATAGCGCGTTCGGGTTTGATAACTCATGACACCACACGGGTGATTTTGGCAATGATTCGCGCTTAAATCTCGCGATCTGTCGCACAGGATATGTCGCATCATCGACACTGTAACGACGCAAGCCGATCATAACACGACGTGTCCCTTTTTTCGAACCAAATCCAACGACGTGGATGAGCGTTTACGACAGATCGCCGAACCCCAAATCGATCGGCGGGTGCGCCCGGAATCGGCTAACGAAGGGGAGCCAGGCGTTTACAATGGACGATAGCCGGAGCCGGAACGGGTCGGGACGTCAAACGAGGGGGATTGCGAAGTCGAGTCAGGCGTGAGACACGAATTTGCAAACGAACCGGAGAGATCGCGGAGAGGAAATGAGCCAATCGGTGAGACCGCTCTCGACGCCGGATCGACGTCCGCTTTCGTTGATTCTCTCGCTGATTTCTCGGCGATCTCGGCGGTTATTCCGTGTTTTGTGCCGCTCGAGTTGCTGATTCTCAATGGACTTCGCGATCCGCCCGGGGCATCACCCGAGGAATTTTTCGTGCCCGAGTTACTCTTCACCTGCGGAACCCTCTCACCGGCAACGCCGGAAGACGCCGCTCGCGGCGGGTGGGTGGCGGACGAAATCCGCGGGAGGCTTTTCGACCCGGATCCTTACCCCGCACGGGTCCGTGTGGACGACCCGCCTGCCGGCCGGGTCTCGGGCGACGTCCGCGAATTCGAGGTTACCGAACTCGAAGGGCCGAAGGTCAACTCACGCCGTTCTGATAAACTTGACTGACTCAGGCAGACACACTTCTTCACGAAGGAGCGGATGATGTCCGTCCCCACCGAATCGAATCCCGAATTGGCGCTCCGAGATTTTCGGGCCGATCAGGGCGGGACGATCGGCCAGTATCTCATCGACCGACTTCAGGCGCTCGGCGTGGAGCACGTCTTCGGCATCCCCGGCGACTACGTGTTGACCTTTTACAAGATGGTCGTCGACAGCCCCATCGAAGTCGTGGGCATGACCCGGGAAGACAGCGCGGGGTTCGCCGCCGACGCCTACGCCAGGCTCCACGGGCTGGGGTGCGTCTGCGTGACCTACTGCGTCGGCGGCCTGAGCCTTTGCAACAGCATCGCCGGCGCGTACGCCGAGAAGTCGCCGGTGATCGTGATCAGCGGATCGCCGGGGGTCTCCGAGCGCGCCCGCAACCCCCTGCTCCACCACAAGGTCCGCGGGTTCGAGACCCAGTTCGAGGTCTTCGAGAAGATCACCGTCGCGGCGACCGTGCTCGACGACGCGCTCACGGCCTTTCACGAGATCGATCGGGTCCTCGAAGCCGCGATGCGCTACAAGCGGCCGGTTTATATCGAGATCCCCCGCGACATGGTGATGGTGCGGCCGACAAGCCCGCACAGGCCCTTCCCCGGCCCGCCTCCCAGTGATTCCGATGCCCTCCGCGAAGCGGTCGACGAGGCCGCCGCGATGCTCACCACGGCGAAACGCCCGATGATCCTGGCCGACGTCGAGATCCACCGATTCGGCCTGCAAGACGCCCTGCTCTCGCTCGCCGAGACGACCGGAATTCCGATCGCCACCACGATCCTCGGCAAGAGCGTGATCTCGGAGTCGCACCCGCTTTTCGCCGGGGTCTACGAAGGGGCGATGGGCCGCGCGGAAGTGACCGACGCGGTCGAATCGGCCGACTGCCTGCTGATGCTGGGGTGCTTCCTCACCGACATCAACCTCGGAATCTTCACGGCCAAGCTCGACCCCGCGCGCTCGATCAACGCGACGAGCGAAGACCTTCAGATCCGCCACCACCACTACGGAGACGTCCGCCTCGACGACTTCATCCACGAACTCTCGGCGCGTCGCTTGACCGTCGCCAAGACCCCCGTCCCCCGCCGGATCGACCCGTTGTCGGTGCCTTGGGTCGCCGAACCTGAAAAGCCCGTGACCTCGGCGAGGCTGTTCGCCAGGCTGAACCGGATGCTCGACGACTCGACCGTCGTGATCGCCGACATCGGCGACTCACTCTTCGGTTCGGCCGATATGTCAATGAGTCGTCGCACCGAGTACGTCAGCCCGGCGTATTACACGTCGATGGGATTCGCCGTCCCGGCGGCCGTCGGCGTGGGAGTGGCGAATCGTTCCGCGCGAGTGATCGTGATCGTGGGTGACGGCGCGTTCCACATGACGGGGATGGAGCTTTCCACGATCGCCCGGCAAAAGCTCAACCCGATCGTCGTCGTCCTCAACAACCACGGCTACACCACCGAACGCTTCCTCCTCGACGGCCCGTTCAACGACATCCACGACTGGAAATTCCACAAGATTCCCGAAGTGCTTGGCGAGGGGCTCGGCCTGGAAGTTCGAACCGAAGGGGAGCTGGATTCCGCCTTACAAAAGGCCCTCGCGAACACAAAGAGTTTCAGCTTGCTGAACGTCCACCTCGACCCGTACGACCGCAGCCCGGCTCTGGAGCGTTTGGCGCAGAAGATGTCGAAGATGGTATGACAATGGAAGTGACGTAGGCGTTAAACAGGAGTTCCCAATCATGCGGTTCAAGCCGAAAAGCCTGATGCTCCCCTTGGCGATCGCCGCGGACCTGTTCGCTCTTTGGGTCTGGGCGGCTCGACCGACCCGGATCTACTCGGAGTGGCTCGGGCTCAGCCCCGTGCCGGAAGCCTCTCCGCTCTCACGCCTTCGTGGGTGGATCGTTGAGGAGAACGCCCCGAGGACACCTTCGGGACTGGTCTCGATATTCGAATATGACGAGTTGATCCTCGCTGGAATGCTCCTCTCAGCGCTCGTCGTTCTTGTCGCGCTGATGGCGTCTCCGCTTTTCCAGAGCTGGAAGGGACTGCTTTCGACATCACCCGCCCGCTTGATGCGAACCGCTTCGCTTCGTATCCGAGTAAGAACGGCGATCGCGGCGATCGCGATCCTGGGCTTGTACCTGGGTTGGGAGATCGACGCCTGGAGGATCTGGCCGTTGTGGCGTTCCTACGTGCAACAGGCCGCCGACGCGTCGAGAGCCGAGGAGTCCAGCCGAAAAGAGTTGATAAAAATGCAAGAGGAGTTCACGAGGCTCAAGACATACCTCACTGAACATCCGGAATTCGTTAAGGATGAGAGCCAGTACCGTTCCAAGGCCTCACTCGTCGCGGCGTGGGCCGCATTCGAGTATCGGACGGAAGGACAGATGACCGACCAGCGGAACTTGATTTTAATTTACGCGGAGCACAAACGCAAATATGAACGAGCCGCCGAGCACCCTCGGGAAGCCGTCGAGCCCGACCCACCGCCGGCACCTCGTCCTCAAACACGAGTCGACTGGAACCTTCTCGGTGGGACCGTCCCGGAGATGCTTGCTCTTGCCGATGAGATGTCCCGGAGGTTTCCCGACTATGTCGAAGCGCACGAGCAGAGTGCTTGGATCAGGTCGTCCTGGTCCGAGGCCCGGTATCGGGATGGCAAGCGCGCCGTCGAGTCCGCCACCCGAGCCTGCGAGCTGACGAAGTGGAAGGATCTTTACGGCCTTCAGTTACTTGCCGCCGCCTACGCCGAAGCCGGGGATTTTGCTCAGGCGGTGAGGTGGCAGGAGAAGGTCGTGGAGTTGACCGCGAACTTCCCTCATGCCCAGTTTTCCCTCGACAGGCTGGCTCTCTACAAGTCGGGCAAGCCGTACCGAGAGCGTTGACGGTCCCGTCAACGGTGATGACGTCGAAGATGATCTGACAGTGAAGGAGGTCTGCAATTTGAGCCGGAGGACCGACCATGAGGTTCACGTCGAGAAGCCTGTTGATCCCGTTGGCGATCGCCGCGGACCTGTTCGCCCTCTGGGTCTGGTTGGCCCGACCGACCCGGATCTACTCGGAGTGGCTCGGGCTCAGCCCCGTCCCGGACGACTCTCCGATCACCCGGCTCCGTGGTTGGGCCGTCCAGGAGAATGCCCCCGGGACGCCGTCCGGCTGCGTCTCCCTGTTTGAATCCGATGAGTTGGCTTTCGCCGGAACGCTCCTGTTCGCACTCCTCGTCTTCGCGATGTTTATGCTCGCGCCGCGTTCCCAAGGATGGAGGGGACTTTTGTCGACATCACCCGTCCGCGTGATGCGAAACGTCTCGTTACGGTTCCGGGTGCGAACGGCGCTCGCGGCCGTCGCGATTTTGGCCCTTTACCTGGGTTGGGAGATCGACGCCTGGAAGATCTGGCCGTTGCGGCGTTCCTACCTGCAACAGGCCGCGAGCGCCGCTTCCACGGAGGAATCAACCCGGAATCGATTGCGGACGAGGCGAAAATCTCTCATCGAGCTCGAGAAATCACAACCTGCCGATTTCTCACTCCCTGAGCAGGGCTATTTCCGCTCAACGGCTGCACTTGCCGCGGTGAGAGCCTCCAACGTCGACCGTAGGAAGCGCGAGATGAGCCACCTATCGACGATGATCTCGGCCTATGCGGAGCGGAAGCGAAAGTATGAACGGGCCGCCGCGAATCCAAGGACGGCAGTTACGCCCGATCCGCCGCTGCCCGAGCCGACACCCGAAAGAGAAACCCGGCTGGGCAGTCGGAACTACGCGCGTGCCCTCGCCGACGCCGATGAACTGGTACGGATTTATCCCGACTTGGTCGAGGCCCACGAGGTCAGTGCCAGGATCAGGGCCACATGTCCCGACGCCGGATACCGGGACGGCAAGCGCGCCGTCGCGTCCGCGACTCGAGCCTGCGAGCTGACGAACTGGAAGGACACCGAAGCGTTAACGTTCCTGTCCGCCGCCTTCGCCGAGGCCGGAGATTTCGCGGAGGCGGTCAAGTGGCAGGAGAAGGTCGTGGAGTTGACCGCGAACTTCCCGCATGCCCAGTTTTCCCTCGACAGGCTGGCTCTCTACAAGTCGGGCAAGCCGTACCGAGAGCGTTGACGGTCCCGTTAAAGGTGATGACGTCGAAGATGATCTAAACTCGGACGGCACTCGCGGTACAGTGCGACGATCGCTTAACGGGGAAGGGATGAAACCATGTCGGGTACGATAGACAAGCCGATCCGCCTCGACACGAATGCGTCGTTGCCCGAGCCGGAATCCGTTCGTGGCTGGGAACGTTGGAATGAGGACGATTACCTCGCCTACGACGAGAATATTCCGGTCGAGTTTGCGAACGGAAAGGCTGAGCTTCTTCCGATACCGACGTTGTCGCACCAGTTGATCCTTGCCTACCTTTATGGGAAATTGCTTAACTACGTCACGCACCGTGATCTCGGCACTGTACTCTTCCCCGCCTACAAGGTTCGCCTCTGGGAAGGGCAATACAGGGAGCCGGACCTCGTGTTCATGAAGGTCGAGAATTCCGATCGGATGGGAGAAGCCTATTGGGATGGTGCCGACCTCGTGATGGAGGTCGTTTCCGAGAACCGCGCGCATGACCTTGTCACCAAGCGGCGAGAATACGCCCGGGCCGGGATTCCGGAATACTGGATCGTCGACCCGCAGGAAGGTCGGATCACGGTTTTGCGATGGGAGGCGGGATTGCAGGTCTACGCCGAGCACGGGGTCTTCGCGTGCGGCGAGACAGCGCGATCGGCATTACTGCCGGGATTCGAAATCGATGTGGAAGCCGCGCTCAAACCAAAGCGTTGAGAAGGTTCGTGGGTGCCACGGGTCGTAATCGACCCGTGCCCGGAGAGCCCCGGCGGTCGCACACTGGTTCGGATTACCGCACCGCGTGGCAATCCGTCCTTTGACCGAAGCGCGCTCGACTTAACTCTCCATGAATCCGATGGCCGGATTCAAACCGCTTCTTCGACGATCTCGGGGACCAGGACGGGTTCGATGGGGACGATGCCCGGCGCGCCCGGGGGTTTGGGCTTCGGCTTGGGCGGGTCGGACTGGCGGACGGCGCACTGGGGATGGATTCCGGCGCGCGAGTACACCGTCTCCTTGCAAACCGGGCAGAGGACTTTGGCCCGGCCCACTTGGGGCGGCGTATGATAATGCTTCGGAGTCATGGAGGCCGCCTCGCGCTGGTGATGCGAGGGCACCCGTAAGGTGTCCCCGTTGGGGAGCCCGATTCCGTCGAGCGGTGGGAAAACTGGGGAGGGGTTCCCGATCGGGAGACCCCTCGCGTCGTGAAGTTATCGAGGGAAGCGGGGTTCGGCTCAGTACCGGTTTCCGCCTCCGCCGCCGTAGCCGCCGCCTCCGCCGCTACTGCGACCGCCACCGCCGCCGCCTCCTCCGCCGTAACCACCGCCGCCACCGGTCCGGGGTTCACGCGGCTTGGCCTCGTTCACCGTCAACCGACGTCCGTCGTGTTCGCGGTCGTGCAGGCCCGAGATGGCCGCCTGCGCCTGTGCTTCGGTGTCCATCTCGACGAAGCCGAACCCTTTGGAGCGGTTCGTGTCGCGATCGACGATGATCTGTGCGCTCTGCACGGTCCCGAATTGGGAGAAGAGCGTCTCCAGATCCGTCTCATTCACGTTGTAAGTGAGGTTACCAACGTACAGCTTCTTACCCACCGCGGATCTCCTGGAAAGCAGCCGACCCGCGTGGCGATCCACGGGCCGAAAAGAAAGGTGGCTCGGTCTGAGCTAGGAAGGCGGGTAAGGCGAAAGAGAGGCAGGAACCGGATCGGGAAGAACCAGCGGATGCGACTCGGTCGTCAGACCAACCTTCGAAAGTATAACAAGACTTGGAAAGGACGGATAGGGGAATCCCGGCCGAATCTTTGTGGCGACTTGCCGTGACGGGTGCGCCGACGGATTCCGGCGGATGATGAGAGCGAACGCTGAAGGACCGCGCTGGGCGCGGGTCTCCCGACCCCTGCCCTCTTCGGGGGTCGTCGAGGGCGGGGTCGGGAGGCCCACGCTCCGGGCTGATCGCGAGAGGGAATGACAGCGGGAACGATCCGGTTTTCGTAGGACACAAACCGAATGGTTATCGACCACGGTCAAGGAACACGGTGGGACGAATCGTGAGACGATCGCCCTCTCCCCGGCTTTGCGGGGAGAGGGAGGGATGAGGGGGAACGATCCGGTTTTCGTAGGACACAAACCGAATGGGTATCGACTACGGTCAAGGAACATGGTGGGACGAATCGTGAGCCGATCGCCCTCTCCCCGGCTTTGCGGGGAGAGGGAGGGGTGAGGGGCTGTGTTTCACTCGACACTTCGGATGCGCCTGCGGGTCATTCCGGAACCCCTCACCCCTTACCCTCTCCCCGGAGTCCCGGGGCGAGGGCGATCGTCTGAGGATTCGTCCGACTGGATTCCGCGACCGAAGTCAATCTTCACGGACATCGACTCGGGAGGAAGTGAGCGGTCG
>JAYUFP010000888.1:0-3216 GCA_043738665.1 Isosphaeraceae bacterium | reverse complement strand
GGGCGGGGTCGGGAGACCCGCGCCCAGCGAGGTTCTTCCGCTTCCGCCGCATTCATCACCAGAATCCGTTGGCGGACCCGGATGACGGATGTTGGATGACGCATGCTCTCCGTCATCCGTCATTGATGGCTACCGCCATCAGCGAACTCCCGATCGGCCATGGGATCAGCCTTCCCAGAGCGTGTTCGCCGCGACTGGCCATCGTCAGCAAATGATTCAAGGGCGCGGGCGGGATGGTTACCGCATGATCGGCCGCGACGCGACGTCCCGCCGGGTCGAGCCACCGCCTCGCCAGCATGGGAATCACCGTCCAGACAAAGAAATACTGCAACGATTCGACCCGAAAACCGGACGATTCGAGCACCGTGCGCAACGACCGCCGGTCGTAACGCCGACAATGTTCGTTCGCGACGTCGTGGCCGCTCCAGAGCCAGCTCAACGCGGGGACCGTCAGGAGCAGCCTGGCACCCGGTTTCAGAGACCGACGAAGTGCCGCGAGTGCCTGCGAATCGTCGGAGATGTGCTCGAGGACGTCGAGCATGAGGACGAGGTCGTAAGTTTCGGCGGGCAAAATGTCCGGGGACTCACCGATTCGGGCGACCTTGATCCTCTCTCGCCAGCGGGGATTGTTGACGAGCGAGGCATCGGGCTCGATCCCTTCGACCTCGCCGAATCGGCTCAACGCCTCGAAGAAAAGGCCGTCGCCGCAGCCGACGTCGAGAATCCTCGCGCGACCGGAATGCCCGTCCCGAAGCCTTTTGACCTGGCTCAGAATATGGGCCTGGCGCGACCTCCACCACCAATGACGCTCCCAGAGTGTAAGATACCGGCTCGCATATCCGGGTTGCATGGCGGTTTGAGAACTCCCAAAACCCTCTCGAAGGCGGCAGTCCGCGTCGTCGGACAAGCCGCGAGCACGAAGGTTTTAACGCTCGCGGGCCGAAACGGGGAGCCGGTAAATCCAGATTGCGGGACCCTTCAACGTGATGTCGTCGCCCCGGAATTCGGCCACGACTGTGCTCTCCGCTTTCAAATCGCGATAAAACGCGAGACGCTTGGCGGAGAGCGGCTGGTCGGCGCTGATCGCGAACCGTCTCAAAATGGTTTCCGAAAGCAGGTAATACGCGACCCGCTCGGAATGCAGGAGATCCAGAAAGCCCTCGGCCGATTCAAGGCTGGGGAGTCCGTAGAGGTCGTAATGTGGGTTGCGATGATCGTCGGCGACCAGCGGCTTGAGCCCCGCGTAGTAGTCGGCGCGGCCTGAATATCCTTCGGCCACCGCCGCGGCGAGGTTGCGTTCGACCGACTTCAGCGAAGGTACGAAATTGAACAAAGGATCGTCGGGGACGATCTTGGTCTCCGGCGGCAGGTTCGCTTTCACCCAGGCCGCGGCGGCGGCGTGCGTGCCGGGAACGCGCGCGATTCGGGCCGTTTCAACTTGGGACAGAAGAGGATTGAAGACCACGGCGGCGACGACCAGACTCGCAATCGCGGCACGCGGCCAAGCCCCTCTCGTCATCCACCCCACCGCCTTAACGACGGTGAAGGCACCGAGCACGCAAACCAGTGGTGCCATCGGCGCGATGTAGTGCGGCATTAAGATCTTGCTCCGCTCGGCGACGACCAGATACGCCAGGGCCGTCGGCAAGGTCAGCACGGCCAATGCCGCGTCGCGTTTCCCTCGCAAGGCCAGCAACGGCAGCGCCGACACCGCCAGAATCCATAACCAGTGCCCAACCCCGTCGGGCATGATCGCGCCCAGAAGTGCGACGAACGGCCGACCGCGCCCGGTGATGCCGACGTGCTCGAATCGGCCGCTCTGGTTGGCGAACTGGAAGGAGAGGTCTGATAAAAATGTCTTAGAATCAAGGATCGCGAACGGGGTCGTGATGAAAAACGTCAACACGCTGACGCCCGCCGCCGTCCAGAGGCGACGGTCGAAGAGAGCCCGTAAGATGATCCCGAACCTCACGGGGCCGTCCGTCTGATAGAGATGGGCGCTGAGGACCGTCAACGCCGCGATCGCGCCGTTGTATTTCATGGACGCGGCCATCCCGAGGGAGACGCCGGCAAACACGTACCAGAGCCTCTTGGGTCGGTCGGACGTCGCGATTTTCGCGCAAAACAGGAACGTGGCGACGACGAAGCACGTCATCGCCGAATCAGGCAATCCTGCGCGGCTGGTTTGAATCAGGATCGGGCATGACAGTGAGAAAAGACAGGCGATCACACCGGACAGGCGGTCGCGGCGGAGTTGTCGCGACGTCGCATACAGCAACGCCGCACACCCGAGCCCGAAACACGCGGATTCGAGCCTCGCGATCAGATAAAACGTTCCGGGGGCGGAGAAATACTCGAGAGCGAACGCTTGAGTCCCGCCGTAAACACCGGAGGCTCTGCCGAGGACGTACAACATTCCATAGCAGGCGAACGTCAAATAGAAGAATGGCGAGGCCGGCCAGTCGAACATCCTCGGGTTGAGATCTCCGGTGCCGAACTTGAGGGAGTGCAGAACCACGTACCGCTCGTCGCCCCCGAAAGGACCGCTCGCCAGTCCCGCGAACCGCGCATACCCCGCCGACCCCAGAATCGCGAGGACCGTGATGACCGTGATGATCGAGACGATCGACCGGAACCTCATGTGGCGGGAGTCGGTCGCGGCGGGTGGTTCGGTCATGAAGAGTACCAGGTGGGAGAATGACGCATCCGGGCTGACTTTC
The DNA here is from genome assembly GCA_043738665.1 of Isosphaeraceae bacterium. GTDB lineage: Bacteria > Planctomycetota > Planctomycetia > Isosphaerales > Isosphaeraceae > JAYUFP01. The sequence continues at coordinate 496 of JAYUFP010000888.1, read as the reverse complement.
TGAACCGAAATACGCGGCGGAACTCCATTCGGGATTCAGAGTTAGGCTCTTCCGGTGTTCCGGGCGGCTGAGTGATCTGAACCGAAAATGGTCGATGACCAATGACCAATGGCCGACAAAATCCGCTAAATTGGCCATCGGTCATCGGTCATCGGTCATCGGTCATCGACCCTTACGGGGGTCAACCGCCTGGAACACCGGAAGAGCCCAGAGTTATGGAACAGGCCGGGAAAAACTTCCTGATTTCACCACGATTCGCAGCCGTGCCACGTAGGCTGGGTCGCGACCCGGCTCTCCCTCATTCAGCGTGGCCACCGTCCTCGTCCAAAATGCGCTGGGTCAAGACCCAGCCTACGTTTATGGGAGGAGACTCGGGAAGTGATTGACGTCCCGTTTCTAAGAGTCCGTCCCGAAAGGAAATGGCTAGGAAATGGCTGATGACGGATCGGAAAGAGCGAATGCGGCGTTTTCCCGCCGGTTTTCTCGCATCGGTCAT
>JAYUFP010000887.1:0-9735 GCA_043738665.1 Isosphaeraceae bacterium | reverse complement strand
CGGGTCCGCGATTTTCGGTATTCCAAGGGGTGGGGACCGGACGAGCTGGCCAGCCGCGCGGCGATCTCACGTACGGCGCTGTACCAGATCGAAAGTGGCAAGACCGAGCTTCCGCGGGCGGGAACGCTGCGGCGGATTGCTCTGGCACTCGACGTGTCCATGGAGACACTGCTCGGGCACTCCGAGGCGGCCGCCGTTGCCGCGATGGCGGGCAACGGCTCCTCGGCGTCTTCCACCAACCGCGGTCGCGGCGGAGCGGAATGGTATCCCGTGGAGGGTTCCTCCCTCTCCCAACCCAGCCACCGCGCGACCCCCCGGTTCGACCCGGCGGAAGGGCGCTTTGCCGTCGAATACGCTCCAGGGATGGACGGCCTTTCGTTGAACCGCGAACGGGATCTCGTGAAGAAGCTTCACGAAATCCTCGCCTCCCCCCTGGGCGATCCGGTCGCGAAGATCGTCGAAGAGACTCACAGGCTGCTCCCGCAGGCCCGGGTCGCTTCGTACGACTGAGGTCTGGCCGAGCTTTCCCCCCCCTCGCTCTCTCTCAACGTAAACCCGGTGACCGCCGGCGGCCAAGGTCGGCCCTGAAGGCGTCCGCGGGAATCCGGTCCCGGTTCGTCTCGCCTCGAAAAAATCATGTAGAATTCCTCAAGTTCGCCCGACGCCTTGCCGGCCCCGGCCGGTAGGGGGATTGCAACGACTTTGAGGCTTCATCATGCGTGGCGGGATCGTCAAATCCACACTAATCGTCCTATCCGGACTCGCCTGTATGGCCGTCCCGGCCTCACGAGTGGAGGCTGGGGGCCGGTCGCACAAGCGAGGGCCGGTCGTACCGACCAGCGTCCGCCACATGACCACTCGTGCTGTGGCCGCGTCGTCGGGATCGCTCGGCTCGGGGTTCGTCTCAACGCCTTATATCACGGTTCGCGGCAACGGCACGGCGGGGGGCGGATACTCACCGCTGGGCCAGTTCGGCGACGCCACGATGGTCATGTACGGCCCCTTGTCGGCGTTCCGGACCACCTCGGCGCCGGTTGTCACGTACACCCGCGGCTATGACGGCCGCCTGTACGGCGGTGCGGGGACATCGTTCTCGACCCCGAACCAACCGCGGCTCTCGCCGGTCGTCTACCCGACCCAGGCCGTGAACTACTATGGATTCCGGCAGTCGGGCAGCCCGCCTTGGTGGCAGAACGGCATCAACTGGCTCGACCAGAATTGACCGGGAAAGACCCGTTCAATCGTGACCGCAAGCTCAAGGCCCGGTCGGCCCGATCCGCCGGCGGAGGTGGAGGAACTTCTCGCGGAGCTCGCCTCCGCCGAGGTCGGGATGGAGAATGGACGTCCCGTCGATGAGCTTGATCGCTTCCGTCGGCTTGCCGGCGCGGTAAGCGGCGAGTGCCAGGGCGTACCGGGTCTCGAACCAGGAAAGTGACCCGGGGGGCAGCGACTTGGCGCGGAGCCGGTTGACGTCCAGGGCGAGGTCGAAGGCTCCGAGTTTCATGTAGGTCTCCGCGAGGTCGCGGAGGTCGGCATCGCCGCGGGTCGGCAGTGGCTGGCCGCTGTTCATGAGGAGCCGTCGGGCACCCGCCTCGTCGCCACTGAAGAGCAGGGCGCGGATCTGACGGAGATGGACCTCCGCGCGGAGGGGGGGGTCGAGTTCGCCCGACTGCTCGACAGCCCTGGACAGGAGCAGTCGCGAGACGAGTCCGAGTCGACGAGATTTGAGGTCGGTATCGCTCTCGGCGGCGGCGCGGTCGATGAGCCGGACCAGGCCGATCACGGAGGCCGGGGCCGATTTCTGCGCCTCCGCCCGTGCCAACTGCTCGACCTCAACCCAGCGGTTCGCCGTGGCGAGGGCAAGGATCATCATCCGCCGGGTCGCCTCATGCTGAGCCGGGGTCGCCGCCGACTTCTGAACTCGGTCCAGCGCGGCGAGCGCCTCGGGCGTTTTCCCCATCTTGGGAGTCAGTTCGAGCCTCGCGATCGCGAGCAGGAGCTCGTTGATCTCGGTCTCGCCTCGTGCCGTTTCAAGGCTCTTCGCAAGGAACGAACGGGCGTCCGCCACGACTTTGTCGACCTCGGCGCGTTCGCCATTGATCCGGAAATTGTCAATCGAAGTCTGCGAAAGCGAAGCGACTTCGAGCACCGAATCGAGCCAGCGCGGTTGACCGTGCGTGATCGCCTTCCAGAGTGCGACCGCCCCGGCCCGGTCCGAGTCGGCCATCTTGAGTTTTCCGAGCAGCCAGCGTGCCTCGGCGGTCGAGGCGTCGTCGGGGAAGTTCTTGATCTGGTGCTTCAATGCGGCGGAATACGAGGCTTCCGAAGCCCCCGGTTGCTTGAGGGCGAGGGCGCGTCCCCTCGACAGGATTCGCAACATCCCGGCCCGCGCCCGGATCGGACCGGCATCGGGGTTGTCGACGATCCGGGTCAGCAGGAGGTCGGCCTCCCCGAACCTGTCGGCCTGGAAATAGTAGGCCCCTGCCCGGAGAGCCAACTCATTCGCCAGGGTGGGGTTATTCAAAATCCCGGCGCGGGCCGCGCCCTTCTGTTCAAGACTTCCCGCGCGGGCCGGGTCGCCCAGAAGGATCGCCCCCGCGGCGAGGAGGTCCCACGCCAGCGGGTCTTGCTCGGCCGAGGGTTCCTGCATGGATCGAGTCGCGGAGATGAGGGCGGCCCGGGCGTCGCCTCGGCCCGAATCGCGGACCACCGCGAGATCCTTGAAGAGGGCCGTTTCCGCGGCGTTCCTACGGCCGATATTGGCCGTTCCCGATCGTTCCGTCAGCCGCACTCGGACCCGTAAGGCAGGTCGAGTCTTCGCGTCGATCGGAGCGGCCTCGACGGCCTTGAGCGCGGCCTCGTACTCTCCGGAGCCCAGGAGCAGGTCGAGACGTGTATCGAGCAGATCCGCGGGAGGGGGAGGCGGCTTCGAGGCTTCCGCGGCGGTCAGCGCGACTTTGGCCTTCTCGAACGCCCCGAGGCGGGAATGAAGCTCGGCGCGGAGGAGGTGGACGAAGCCCGCCAATGATTCCTCGGTCACCCCGGGCTCGATCGCCTGGAGCGCTTCGGCGTTCTTCGAGGCACGAGCCGCCTCGTCCGGCAAGACCTCGCCGAGATCGGCCAGAGCCTGTGCGGTCCGGTATCTCACGTTCTGTGCGAAGACATCCTTGGCGTCTTTGGCGAGGGCCTGTAGCACCGCTTTGAAACGCTCCGCCGCCTCGTTCAGATCTTTGACGGCACCCGCCCGGCTCACCTCGTCGGTCGGGTTGGTCTCGAAGGCTTGGAGCCACGTCCGGGCGCGAGCCCAGAGGTAGACCGAAGCCTGGACCCGGAATGACTGGCTCAGCGGATGCGCCGCGTTCCTGGCTGAGAAGTCGTCGAGGACCTTGGCCGCCTCGGCCCAGTACGCGCGTCGCAATCCGGCGTTCGGAGCCGTGGCCGCGGCGCGGTCGAGGCTCGCCGCCATCTCCTGGGCGATCCGCTCGCGGTTGGCCAGAGTGATCGAGACGTCGTCAACCTTCTTGGCAAGCGAATCGAGATGGGCACGGAGGTCGGCGTCCGAAGGGGGAGACGGGCTCTCCTGAGCGATCGCGAGGCTCGCGACCACGAGGAGGACGGTCGCGACGAGACCGAGGTTCAGAGTGTGGGAGCAGTTTGACATACGGTATTCATTCGGCCGCGAATGGTGACGTCCTCAAGGTTGAGCCTCCTCCCGACTTCTCGATTTTACGAGTCCGGAGCAAGACCTCGATGGCTTTGCGGTAGAGTGGTTCGCTCCCCTCGGCCACCAGGGCGACGCTCGGCTCATACCCGCCCTCGCCGAACGATCGTGTCAAAGGGATGTACCAGGGGCCGCCGTCGCCGTACGCGGCCGTCGCCAGGAACTGTTCGGGACGGACCTTCTGGGCATCGAGCTGGTACTCGACGAACGTCTCGGCCGGGAGGTGCAACAACGTTGCCGTTCGGCCGAGATCGAGCCGAGAGAGGAGGATCGGCCGCTTCGATTCGAGTCGGGTGAGCCATCCGCAGGCCATCGCGTTCCGGTTCCGGTTCACGACGGTCTGTTTGGGGTCCGCGACGATCGCCTTGAGCTTCTCCAGGTCGAGGTCCGACCTCGGGCCGAAGACGAACGGGGATGTGACCCAGTTCGCCGAGTCGAGGCGTTCCGAGTGTCCTCGGGCGTCCTGGTCGGCGGCGACCATCGCGTTGAAGATGCGGCCGGTGAGGATCTTTCGGGTCTCGTGGGCGCCGTCGTTGTACTTGCCCGCCGTCACGTTGCCGGCCGAGCCGGTGAAGTAGACATGGAAGGTCTCCGGCTCGGTCTCGTCGCGGCGCTTCCGGGCCAGGCCGACGAAGTCGCTGGTGACGCGGCCATCCCCGTAGTAGCTCATCGGATGGGTGGTGTAGTAGTAGAGGCGTGCCAGGATCCGATCATTTCTTGTGAAGCTGACCGACCGCAGGATCGGGTCGATCGTACCGTCGGGTGCGGCCCTTGCGGCGGGATCCTTGGTCGCGCTCGTTCGCGTGTAGAGGATCTTGCCGTTGGACCCGATCACACGACGGTTGCAGGCGACCTGCGTGACCTCCGCCTTACCCGCGTGGACATGGGTCACGGGCTGGGACGCGCTCAGCGACTCGCGGACGGTGTCCTTGGTTCGGGTGATCAGTTGTTCGAGAAAGCGTTCATCGTAAAGAAGCGGGTCGGCCCCGGCCTTCTTGAGGAGGGCGTTGCCGACGCGGTCGACGAACGGGGCGTTGTGCTGATGGACGCAGTGCAAGGCGACGCGGTCGGGCGTGGTGTGTGCCCCTTCGGCGATCGCCTCGGTCCAGAGCCGGTGCGACTCGTCCATCACTCCGGTCCAGTCGAGCGCGGCGACCACGATCGGCAGGCCGGCACCCTGCAAGACCACGCCTCGCAGAAGGAGCGGGTCGTCCACCGCCAGCACGGGCTTGATCCACCCTCCGCAGAGCGAATGGCCGATGGGAGGCGTGGCATTCACTTCAAAATGGGCGAGATGGAAGTCGAGCATCGCGAACCTCTCCGCAATTCCCAAGGGGCCGATCCGACCGGCCCATCGACAAGGAAATGTACCGAAACGGCACGCGACGTGATACGGTCGTGGGGCCTTCCGTCCGGCCGTGACTGCGATCGGAACCGGTTTCCCCTATCCACTGGTCACTGGAATATCGCTTGAACTCAGCTCCTAAGACACCCGCCGCCGTCTCCTGGCGAAACGTCTCGAAGATCTATCCCGACGGCCACGAAGCCCTCCGCGACGTCACGCTCGACGTCGCCCCTGGAGAAGTCCTGGCGGTCCTCGGGACCAGCGGCTCCGGCAAGACCACGCTGCTGAAGACCGTGAACCGCCTGATCGATCCGTCGTCCGGTGAGGTTCTTGTCCGGGGCCACGCCACGAAGGACTGGAACCCGATCGAACTTCGAAGGTCGATCGGCTACGTGATCCAGGAGGTCGGCCTGCTGCCGCACCTTTCGATCCTCGCCAACGTCGGAATCGTCCCCCGGTTGCTCGGGACCTCCCGGCCGGAATGGGAGGGTCGCGGCGAGGAACTCCTCTCGCTCGTCGGTCTGGACCCCGCCAAGTACGCGTCGAGGCGTCCTCGGGAGCTCAGCGGCGGCCAGCGCCAGCGAGTGGGAGTCGCCCGCGCCCTGGCCGCCGACCCCGACTTGATCCTGATGGACGAGCCGTTCGGGGCGCTCGACCCGATCACGCGTCGAGAGCTTCAGGACGAGTTCCGCTCGCTCCAGAAGCGCCTTGGCAAGACCGTGATCGTGGTCACCCACGACATCCGCGAGGCCTTCCGGATCGCCGACCGGCTCGCCTTGATGGATCACGGACGGCTCGTCCAGGTCGGCACCGGGGCCGAACTTCAGGCCAATCCCGCCACGGAGTTCGTCAAGGCGTTCCTCTCCGAAGCCGATGCCGTTGAGGTCGACCATGCCCAGCGATGAATCCTTGAAAGGCTTCTGGTCACTGGCCTGGGCTGAGCGGTCCCAGCTCGCCGCGGCGACGGCCGCGCACCTGGATCTCGTCCTTGAAGCTTTGTTTCTCGCCGTCATCATCGGCGTCCCGCTCGGCATCCTCGCGAGTCGTTCCCGGCGCGCGGCGCAGGTCGTTCTTGGACTCGCGAACGTCTTCCAGACCATACCCAGCCTGGCGTTATTGGGGCTCTTGCTGATCGCCTTTCACGGCGCGATCGGCAAGCCCCCGGCGCTGGCCGCGCTCGTGATCTATTCGCTGCTTCCCATCATCAAGAACACACTCCTGGGGCTTGAAAGCATCGACCCGGGAGTGAACGAGGCGGCCATCGGCATGGGGATGACTTCATGGCAACGCCTCCGTCTGGTCGAGCTTCCCCTCGCCGTGCCGATCCTGCTGGGAGGCGTGAGGGTCGCGACGGTCGCGGCCGTCGGCATGGCGACGATCGCCGCGACCATCGGCGCGGAGGGACTCGGCAAGTACATCACGCGAGGGATCTCCTCGTCCGACCTGCGGATGATCCTGCTGGGATCGATCCCCGCGGCACTCCTGGCGATCGCCTGTGACGCGGCACTCGGAGAGGTCGAGAACGCGCTGAACCCTTCGCGACCGAAGGCGTCGAAGCTCCGGACACGTTCGGCACTCGCCGCCATTGCCGCGTTGCTTCTCGTCGGCCTCTGGGGTGCGTGGGGGAGCTTACCTTCGTGGGGTTCGGGGGGCAAGTCCACCATCGTGATCGGCTCGAAAGACAGCGCCGAGATGATTGTGCTGGGCCACATGCTCGCCGACCTCGTGGAGGCTGAGACCGACTTCAAGGTCGACCGTCGGCTCAACCTCGGCGGAACCCTGGTCTGCTACAACGCCTTGAAGCGCGGCGGGCTCGACGCCTATGTCGAGTACACCGGCACGGCCTTGACGTCGCTCCTCAGCGAGCCGCCCGAGAACGACCCGGTGCGGGTCCGCGAGAAGGTCCGCGAACGGATGGCCTCACGCGACGACGTCGCCGTTCTCGACCCGTTCGGGTTCGAGAATACGTTCGCGATCCTGATCCGTAAGACCGACGCCGAACGCCTCAAGATCAAGACGATCTCCGACGCCGCCAGACATGCCGACACCCTGCGTTCCGGCTTCGGCCCCGAGTTCATGAACCGACCCGACGGCTTTCCCGGACTCGTCAAAGCCTACGGCCTGAACTTCGCGGTCCCCCCCCGCGAGATGGATCGAAACCTGTTGTACCAGGCCCTCGAACACAGGTCGATCGACATTGCGGCGGGAGACTCGACCGACGGCCGCATCGCCGTGATGGGGCTGGTCAGCTTGGAAGACGATCGACGCTACTTCCCCCCGTACGAAGCCCTGCCGCTGGCCAACGGTAAGACCCTTCGCAAGCATCCGAAATTGGGAACGGCCTTGAACCGACTCGCCGGATTGATCGATGCCCAGACGATGCGAGGATTGAACTACGAGGTTGACGGCAAGCATCGAGACCCGGCCGTTGTGGCGCGGGAATTCCTGGTCACGCGGGGAGTCCTCGCGAAGTGATCTTCGACCGCGTGGAGAGGTGCCCATCCCGCCGCTGAGCAAGTCATGTGGTTCCGCCATGCGGATCGCCTTTGGCAACGACGTCGGCCAAACACGGTCCGCGCGACGGCCCCTACAAGACGACGACTCACGACTCTCGAATCAGACTGCCGCTTTCGGCACCGCGGCCTTCGCCGGGGGCCAGAAGAAGAGTAAGAGCAAGGCCGCTCCCAGGATCGCCAGTTCGAGAGGGATCAGGAATAGCCCGTGGTAATCCGGCACGCCGTTCTTCACGAACACGGTTTGCCGCAAGTAGGGACAGATCGCGTTGGCAAGGAGGGCTCCCACTCCAAGGATCATGAAGTTAAAGAGCCCTTGGGCACTCGACCGGGCGTCCTTTGGCAGGTACTCGTCGACGAAGATATATACCGTGGCGAAGAAGAACGCATAGCAGATCCCGTGGAGGATCTGGATCGCGATGATGAGCAACGGCTGACTGGGGAAGTACGCGTAGGTTGCGAACCGGGCCGCGTGGCCGAGGACCCCGACGATCATCGTGATCTTCCAGCCGAATTTCTTGAGGACCGAGCCGAGCACGATCATCGTCAGGATCTCGGCGACCTGTCCAATGCTCATCACCGGCTGAACCCAGTTGCCGGGGATGCCCACTTCCTTGCTCTGCAGGAACTCCCCAGTCCAGTTGAAATAGCAGTTGTGGACGAACGCGTCGATCAAAGTCACCACCCAGAGCACCAGGATGAATGGATGGCGGAGCAGCTTGAGCGCCTCAAGCCATGCCAGCCGGTTGCCCCCGCCGTCGGCCGACTCGTCCACGAACTTCGGCGGCGTGTGCGGGAGGACGAGACTGAATGCCGCGAGCAACAAAGAGGCGATCCCCGCCACGATGTACGTCCAGCGCGTCTCCTGCTTCAGGACGTCGCCCACGAGCGGCGTCGCGAGCGCCGTGCTCAGCCAGTCGACAATCCCCTGCGGGTTCTTCTCGCGGACCTTCGCCCAGTCGACCAGGATGAAGACGAACGGCCACGCCGCCAGAATCCACCCGATCGTTCCGCCCATCCGGACGCGACCGAAGTCCTTCGAATCCTTCATGTGTGTGAATGCAATGGAATTGGTAATCGAGATCGTCGGTACGTAGAGGATGCAGTGGAGCAGCATCAGGCCGAAAAAGCCCCAGAAGTTCGTGACGAACCCCAGTGCGAGGATCGCCAACCCCCCGACGAGGTGGCTGAAGCCGAGGAACTTCTCGGCCGCGAAATTCCTATCCGCGAACTGGTTGCTGAAGAACATCCCCAAGATCGCCGCGAACGGGAAGGCGTTGAGGATCAACGACTGCTCGGAGAAGAACCAGGCCACGCTCGTTGGGAAAAGCGTGTCGAACGGTTTGGGCGGCAGGTCGGCCGAGAAACCCAGGCTTGGCAGGTAGCCGAAAATGAGAGGCAGCCACGCGCCCCAGATGAAGAACTCGAGCACCATCATGACGGTCAGTTTGAGATAGTTGCTCGAGGAGGTCAACGATACGTTCGTGCTCATCGTGGGGCTCGCCGGGGAAGGGAATGTTGCAAAGTCACAATGCCGTCGGCAAAGAGTTTCGCGCGGGAACGCGACCGTCGGACGGGAACTGTTCTTAACCGACTCGCGCCCCCAATCGCAAGGACCAACCGGGACAAGATCTTCGGGAGATCGGGACGATGCCTCCCCGACGCGTTAAGACGAGTCCCGCGGTCCCATCGCGGCTCTCGTCCGTGTGTCCGTCCCAGAGGGCCGAATCGGTCAGACCCGGACCCACTCGAGAAACCGGTCGATGACCTTGCCGCAGGTGTGCTCCCTGGCCCAGTCGAAACGACTGCCCGCGCGGCCGTCGTCAGACCCCGCCTCAAGGATCGTGCCGACGGCCTCGACGAACGCCTCAGAGCTTGCCGCCACCGAGAACAAATCCTCGTACAGCCTGCATTCCGGGACCGCCGTCGACACCATCGGCCGCCCCGTCCCCATCACGTCCATGATCTTGGTCGGAGAGCAAACCTTGTTGAACGGGTGGTCGACGTCGTAAGGCACAAGCACGACGTCGAACGCCCGGTTGTAAGCCCCGATATCGGCTTGTGATCTCCAGCCGATGTGGTGAACGTTGGGCATGGCCGCGAACCGTTCCCATTCTGCGAACCACTCGATGAAGCCAGGTGCCTGCCGGGGCGCT
>JAYUFP010000886.1:0-9736 GCA_043738665.1 Isosphaeraceae bacterium | reverse complement strand
CGCTCATCGAAGGGGATCTGGCGGCGCGGCTCGGGGTGAGCCGGACTCCGGTGCGAGAGGCACTCGGCCGACTGGCCCAGTACGGGGTCGTTGAGAGCCGTCCCAACCACGGGGCGATCGTCCGGCGTCTGGGTCGCGCGGAGCTGCTCCACCTTTACCAGGTCCGCGAGGCCCTGGAGGTGATGGCCGTCGAACTGGCCTGTGGGCGGCTCACGGAGGCCGATTTCGAACGGCTCGACGCCCTTTCCCGGGCGGCCAGGGACGATCGGGCGGCGGGCTACCTCAAGGCGTTCGACGAATTCGACGTCGGGCTCCACCAGCTCATCGCTGAACGGTCGGGCAACCCGATTCTCGTCCTGGAGATCGGGAAGCTTCTTGACCTGACGATGATGATCCACGACCAGCTCGAGACGGTCCTGATCGACCTCAAGCGGATTGACCCTGGCGAGCAGAAGAAGATCCGGCGGATGTGTTGTCTCCAGCACGACGCGATCATTGACGCCTTGCGACTGGGGAGGCCCGCCGCGTGCCGTCGCGCGATTGCGACTCACCTGCGTGACGCCGCCCGCTACAAGGCGCGATTGATGCCGTCAGCGCCCCCGACCGCCCCCGTCGGTGCGAACGGGGCGGGGAGAGCCCATTGAGGCCCCGTTGAAGTCCGTGACGGGCGACCGTCGCAACCTTTCTTTGACCCATCGTCATCAGGTCACGAAACGGGCGCCCACTTCCGTCCCGGAGCGCGGGGCAGGCGCCGGTCAGGGTTCAGTCAAGGGCCGAAGTCCGGTCAGTTCTGCTCGGCCCCCCCGGCCCATTCGTGAAGGGCCGGGTGTCTGTCTTGTCGAAAGGAGGGAATGCATGTTCGTGTTCGAAAGAATCCGCCTGAATGCATGTGTCCACGGCCTGGCGGCGGCGTGCCTGTTCATCGCCGCGGGCTGCTCGGACGAGCAGCACACGACGGGGACGGCCGCCGAGAAGGCGCCTGGCGCGGAGGCCGCGGAAAAGAAGTCGATGGACGCGATGAAGGCCATGATGAAGACGGGCGAGGTCAAGGGCATCGACAAGTCGAAATGACCCGAAATCGCCTCCCCGAGGCGGGGCCTTCTCAACCCGGGCCGTTCGCCACCCCGTAAGAATACGACCTATCCGAGAGTTTCTTCATTCCATGATTTGGATCCTCACTCTTCCGGAGGTTTTCGATGCGGAGTCAGAAGCAGCGTGCTCATCGCACTCGTACTGTCGGGTTCACCCTGATCGAGTTACTGGTCGTGATCGCGATCATCGCCGTCTTGATCGCGCTGTTGTTGCCCGCGGTGCAGTCCGCCCGTGAAGCGGCCCGCCGCTCGCAGTGCGTCAACAACCTGAAGCAGATCGGCCTCGCCCTGCACAACTACCATTCGACCAACAACGTCTTCCCGCCGGGTTCGTCGTACGCCTACGCCGAGACCAACGGCACGATTTATCCGTGGAACGACTGGAGCGCCAACGCACTCCTTCTGGGTTATCTCGAGCAGAACCCGATCTACAACGGCATCAATTTCAGCCTGGCCCCGATCGCCAGCGGACCCGGCGGCGCCGCGGCGAACACGCTCTTGCTGGTGCGGATTAATTCGTACCTTTGCCCGTCGGACGGCAAGGCCGGGAAGAATTACATCAACAGCTACGTCGGCAGCATGGGTCCGTCGATCGGCTATACGACCCAGTCGAAGAGCTCCGGGCTCTTCGCGATGACCGTCGGCCACGGCATCGCCGATATCACCGACGGTACTTCGGGAACGGTGGCGTACTCCGAGCGCCTGGTGGGGGACAACGGCATCGACATGCGGAGGCCGGGCAACGGGATCGTGAACGTCCCCGGTGGAACCACCTGGGAGTCGTTAAACGTCTCGACCAACGTCCCGGGAATCACCAGCACGCTGAACGCGTGCAGTACGGCCTATCAGTTGAATAGCCCCGGCACCGTGCCGTACCAGAACGCGGGTAATTACTGGGCCTGGGGCGCGCCCTCGATGACGTTGTTCAGCGTGGTCGTGCCCCCCTCGTCGACCCAGCACAAATGGAATTCCTGCCGCCAGGGATGCGGCGGCTGCGGTACGGACAACTCGCACATCATCAACTCGAATAGTTACCACCCCGGCGGGTGCAACGTCTTGTTCGCCGACGGCAGCGTCAAGTTCATCAAGAGTACGATCAGCCAGGCGACCTGGTGGAGCCTGGGGACGATCGACGGCGGCGAAGTCGTCAGCGCCGACTCGTTCTGAACTCCCGGCCCGCCCCCCGTTCCTCGACGGGGGGCGGGCCATTCGTTGAGCAGATATGGGTTATCATGCGTGGACACGTCCCCGTCGTCATCGGGGTGACACTCGGGGCAACGGTACTCGCCTGGGCCGGTTGGCGGGTCGCGGACGCGTGGCGGTTCGAGGCGGGAGTCGAGACGGCCTCTCGCAAAGTGGATTCCGGTCAATTCGACGACGCCCGGCGGATCCTTGCCGGGCTCGCGGCCTCGCGCCCGGGTCGGGCGGACGTGTCGCTCTTGCTCGGCGTCTGCGAGCGCTCCCTTGGCCGACCCGAAGCGGCCGAGGCGGCATGGTCGCGTGTCTCGCCGGTCGCGCCCGAAGCCAGGCGCGCGTCGCTCCTGCGCGCCGGGGTGCTTCTTGAAGACCTGGGCCGGTTCGCCGAGGCGGAAACGCTACTTGGCCGAATCGTCCGCAGCGGTGGCGCCCCGGCGACCGAGGCCCGACCCCGCCTGGCGCAGCTCCTCTACTGGGAAGGCCGGGCGGGAGCCACTCGGGCCTTGATCATTCGCGGCTGGGCGACGAATCCCGACAGGGTCAGCGCGCTTCGCGACCTCTGGTCGATCGACTCCGACCCGACGACCCGGGAACGCACTCGGGAGTTGCTCGAAAAGGCGTCCGCCCGCGCGCCCGAAGACGACCGGGTCTGGCTCGGGCTCGCGAACCTGGAGACGCGGTCGGGTCGGTTCGAGGAGGCGCGCCGCCGGCTCGACGCCTGCCTCGAACGCCGCCCCGATGACCCCGCCGTCTGGCGAGCGCGGCTCGATTGGGCGGAAGCGGCAGGCCGGGCCGACGAGGCGGCGCGGGCGATCCGTCACCTCCCCGCCGGGCACCTCACCTCAGCGGACGCGTTCCGGCTCCGCGCGTGGTTCGCCGCCCTCCGCAACGACAGACCCGTCGAACGCCGGGCGCTCGAGACTCTCCTTACCCTGGATCCCGCCGCACCCCAGGCGCTCGAGCGGCTGGCGGTCCTGGCCGCGCAAGCCGGGGAGACCCGCCCCGTGGCCGAGTTCGCCCGACGGAAGTCGGAAAGGGATGAGGCCAGATCCCGATTCGATCGGCTGCTGGGGGCACCCGCCCCCACCGGTCGTCAACACGCGGCGGAGCTTGCGCGGCTCGCCGAGACGCTAGGGAGGTGGTTCGAGGCCAGGGAGTGGTGGGCCTTGGCCGACGTGCCTTTCTCCGAACGTGAGGCGGCCTATCAACGGATCGATCCCCTCCTCTCGCGGGCCGACGCCCCGGCGGAATCGTCGGTTCTCGACAGCCTGACGGACGAAGGCTCGCGCTTTACACTTTCGCCCGTCTCTTCATCGCCCGTGCTCCCCCCTGAATTCGAAGACCGGGCCGAGAACGCCGGGCTTCGTTTTGTGTACCGGAGCGGGAGATCCCCCTCCGCCCATCTGCCGGAGACGATGGGCGGAGGAGTCGGGCTGATCGATTACGACGGCGACGGCCGGCTCGACGTCTACTGCGTCCAGGGGGGCACTTTCCCGCCTCCGACCCCCGGCGCCCAGGGAGACCGACTGTTCCGGAACACGCGCGACGGGACCTTCGAGGACGTGACCGAACGCTCCGGAATCGGTCGGCTCCCCGGCGGTTACGGCCACGGCGTTGCGGTCGGCGACGTTGATAACGACGGCTGGCCCGACCTGTTCATCACCCGCTGGCGGCAATACGCCCTCTACCGTAACAAGGGAGATGGGACGTTCGAGGACGCCACCGGGCGCTGGGGGCTTGCGGGTGACCGCGATTGGCCGACCTCTGCCGCCTTCGCCGACTTCGACGGTGACGGAGACCTCGATCTTTATGTCTGCCACTACCTCGAATGGGACCCCGAGCACCCGCCCCCTTGCGCGGCGTCTCCGGCCGGCCCGCGCACCTATTGCGACCCCCACATCCTGAGGGCGCGGCCGGACCACCTGTTCCGTAACGACGGCGGCCGGTTCGTGGACGTGTCGGCCGAGGCCGGGATCGTCGACCGTGACGGCCGGGGCCTGGGGGTGGTCGCGGTCGACCTGGACGGGGATGACGACCTCGATATTTTCGTGGCCAATGACACGACGGCGAATTACCTGTTCCGCAACCTCGGCGGCATGAAGTTCGAGGAGGTCGGTCACGAAGCCGGGGTGGCTTCTTCGGCCAACGGCGGATACCAGGCGGGCATGGGCGTCGCGGCCGGCGACCTCGATAATGACGGACGCCCCGACCTCGTCGTCACCAACTTCTACGGCGAATCGACGACGCTCTATCACAACCTCGGCAGAGGCCTGTTCACCGACAACACAACGGCCATCGGCCTCGCGGCACCAAGCCGGTATCTGCTGGGGTTCGGGGTCACCTTCTGCGACGTCAACAATGACGGCCGGCTCGACCTCGCCAGCAACAACGGTCATGTCAACGACTTCCGGCCGCAGATCCCCTACGCCATGCCCGCCCAGCTTTTGACCGGCACGCCCTCGGGGCGACTGGTTGTTGCCTCGGACTCATCCCCGTGGACGACGCCCCGCGTCGGCCGCGGATTCGCGGCGGGGGACCTCGATCATGACGGCCGGATCGACCTCGTCCTCGTCGCGCAGGATCAGCCCTTGGCCTATCTTCACAACCGGACCCGTGGTGGCAGCGCCGTCTCCTTCCGCCTGAGAGGCTCACCCTCGAACCGCGACGCCGTCGGGGCTCGCGTCACGGTCACCGCCGGAGGGCGGACGCAGAGCGCCTGGCGGTTCGGGGGCGGGAGCTATCTGTCGGCGTCCGACCCCCGCGTTCACTTCGGGCTAGGCGATTGTGCACGCCTGGAAGAAGTCGAAGTCCGCTGGCCCTCCGGCCGAATCGACCGCCACCGGGATCTCCCCACCGGCCGCAGTTATGAGATCCCCGAAGGCGAACCGCCGCGACCGCAATAGAGGAGACATTCGGCTCAGAAAAAGAGCCGCGAACCGTCCGTCAGCGTCCGTCTTCGTCAATCCTCACGGGCTTCGGGTGCAGCCAGGAAGGCTGACCCCAGGATCCTGATAACCAAAAAAAAATCTGACCCGGTACCCCGCGAACATTACGCGCCGATCTGGTGTCGAAACGGCGTGAAGGGCGGCGGGCCGGTTGTCGCTTCTCAGGCCGTCGTCGGTGGTCGATCTTCGGTCGTCGAAGCGTCCCCGAGCCCGTCGTCCCCCCATTGATGATGACGCAGAACGGATGAAGGATGACAGACGATGGATCCGTCCCCCGTCATCCCGCATATTTAGGCAGACGATCTTTCGGAATGTCGCTGAGCCTGAGGCCTTGCCGGTCCTTGGATGAGAGGGTCGGCGACGAGATCGGCCACTCGATCCCGAGTTCCGGGTCGTTCCAGAGGACCGTCAGTTCGTCCTTCGGGGCGTAGTACGTGGTGCATTTGTAGGCGAAGAGGGCGGTCGCTCCCGTCACGGCGAACCCGTGGGCGAACCCCGCGGGGACGAAGAACTGGCGTTTGTTCTCGGCCGAGAGCGTCACGCCGACCCACTGGCCGAACGTCGGCGAGCCCACTCGCACATCGACCGCCACGTCGAAGACCTCGCCGATCAGGACTGTGACCAGCTTGGCCTGACACGTCGGCACCTGGAGGTGAAGGCCTCGCAGAACACCGTTCGCCGAGAACGACAGGTTGTCTTGCACGAACTCGGCGGGGAGCCCGGCCTCCGCGTAGCGCGCCTGGTTCCACGACTCCATGAAGAACCCTCGGGAGTCGCCGAAGACCTTCGGTTCGAGAACGACGGCGCCGGGGAGGCGGGTCGGGATGACGTTCATGACGGGGACGGGCCTCGGGGTGCCTGGTGTTCAAAGTCGCCCATTATCGACCGGAACAGTATGACCGACCGCGTTCTCCGGCAGGAAGAGTGTCCCGCCCTCGCAACACCTGCTTCGCAAAGTGCATGACGTTGTGCATCATCGGGGTTATAATCTTCTCCACGGGCGCGCGGGCGGTTACAATCGCGCTTTACACTTCGTGACAAATGTCGCGACCGACGTGATACCCCAAGGAGGCCTGCGGATGCTCGGCGCAACTCTCGGCGCAAAGGATTACCTGAAGCGGGTCTCCGAAGAGATCGACGCCCTCGACGTGGCGGCGGTGGAGTCACTCAGCGACCTGATCGAGGAGCGTTACCACGCCGGCAAGTTCGTCTTCATCATCGGCAACGGCGGCTCGGGGGCGAACGCCTCGCACCTTTGCGAAGACCTGGCCAAATGCACGCTGCGCGACTTCGAGAGCCAGAAACGGCTGAAAGTGCTGAGCCTCACCGATAACGTCGCCTGGATCATGGCGATCGCCAACGACATCAACTACGAAGGCATCTTCTGCGAACAGCTCAAGAACCTGGCCTCGCCCGGCGACCTCCTGCTGGCGATCTCAGGGTCGGGCAACAGCCCGAACATACTCAAGGCCGTGGAGTGGTCGAATCAGAACGGGCTAGCCACTTTCGGCATCACGGGTTTCGCCGGCGGCAAGCTCAAGGGGATGTGCCGGCACAACCTCCATGTGGCGGTCGATGACATGGGACTGGTCGAATCGCTCCACCAGGTGGCATTCCACTGGGTGATCGACGACCTTTACCGGCGGATCTCGATGCCCGCGGCCTCGCACGCCGGCGGCGCACACTGACCCGGCTCGTCTTTCGGAACGTCCTATCTTGTGATAGGTTTACGCCCGCCGACGGAATTGTCGCGGGCCGCCTAAGTGATCGTTTTCGAGCGAATGGAATCGTCTGGCGTGACGGTGATTGACCGCCGGCGACATGCCTGAACAGGCGACGATCATGGAGTATCGGGTCCGTGTTGATCCAACTTGCCGGCGTGAGACCCCTCGTCGAGAACCCCCCTTCCATGGCCAGCGAACCTGAAAGCAAGGACGGCTTGACCGCAAACGGCACGCCGAAACTGGTGATTTCTCTGGCCACGTTCAACGAGGTGGACAACCTCCGCCCCCTCGTCGAATCGATCCGCGAATTCGCCCCCTACGCCGACGTCCTGGTGATCGACGACAACTCGCCCGACGGCACCGGTCGGGTCGCCGATGAGCTGAAGGCCGAGTTCCCCGGCATCCATGTGATCCACCGTTCGGGAAAGCTCGGCCTGGGAACCGCGGTGCTCCAGGCGATGGAGTTCGCGATCAAGAACCATTACGACTACATCCTGAACATGGACGCCGACTTCAGCCACCCGCCGCGGTTCATCCCGGCGATCGTGGCGGGGATGGGCGAGAACGACGTGATGATCGGCTCGCGCTACATCCCCGGCGGCGGCGTGGAAGGCCAGTTCAACCTCAAGCGCAAGTTCATGAGCACGGGAATCAACGTCTACGCCCGGATGTTCCTCGGCCTGAAAACCAGGGACAACAGCGGCTCATTCCGCTGCTACCGCGTCTCGAAGCTCGCCGAGATGGATTTCAGCAAGGTCCGCTCACGAGGGTACTCCTTCATGGAGGAGATCCTCTTCTGGTGCCGACAGGTCGGCTGCCGGTTCGGAGAGACCCCGATCATCTTCGAGAACCGCCGCGCCGGGGTGACGAAGATCAACAAGTACGAGGCCTACATGGCCTTGAAGATCATCGCCCAACTCGGCCTCGACCGGGCGATCGGCAGGAATCGGGTCAAGGCGGTTTGAGACATAAAAATAAACTGGATATGATACGATTCCATGACCGTGCAAACGTTTCGCAATCTCCTGAACGAACGCCCGTTCCGCCCGTTCCGTCTCGTGATGTCGAGCGGTCAGACGTACGAGGTCCGCCATCCCGAGATGGCCATGTTGACGCGTACCGATATTCTCGTCGGCATTGATGAAGCAGACGACGGCATCCCGGCGGAGTTCAAGATCTGCTCACTGTCGCACCTCACGGCCGTCGAGCCAGTCAGTTCGACCGCGACGGGGCCGAAATGACGCCTTGGGAAAACAAAGGGGGACGTGGCGCATTTCCAGAAGAAAAACGCTACGTCCCCCTTTGTTTTCCGCGCCCCCTTTAAAATTGAACCAAAGTGAACCGTGGGTTCGTTCGGCGCAAATGCCCTGCAACGTCGCCGAGGCGCGGCGCGGCGAACCGATTTCCCGCGAGACCCGCCCTCGGTGGGTTCGTTTGGTAAACGGCCCCGATTGGGGAACCAACCGTTCTCGGTTGTCGAATCGGCTTCGTTTCGGGATTTCACATTCCCGTCACCAGCGGGCTCAGCTTGCCCAAATCCGCGGACAACCCCCGAAACGGCTTCGTTCGGGGAACGCGAGTCCGCGACGACAGCCCTCACAAACCCCCACTCGCTTCGTTTCGCGAGAAAATCGGCTTCGTTTCGGGATTCGACCGTGGAGACATTCTCGAGCCGGGTAAGAACTCAGAGTGTCAAAGCGCCGCGGCGATGTGCGAAATTCTCCCAATGAAAGCTCGCCCCCGAATCGTCCCGACACCCCGGGCCCGTCGCGTTTCGTTCACAAGCAAGGAACCGCGCGGACTCGGGCCAACGGGAGAGGGAGAGCGCGGAACCGACTTCCTTGGATACTATCGAAGAATTGTCCGCCACCGCCCTGGAAAACCGGCGGGAACCAAGGTATCAGGTACGAATGGCACTCGGTTAGGGAACCGGCCGGGAATCACTTCTCGCTTCGTCCGGGACGAGAACCGGCCGGGAACGCCGTCGGGGCGGGGCTTCATCCTCTGAGGAATGGGACAGAAAAGCTGTAAAGCTTCGCCGAACCGGTTTTGCTCCTATTATCTAATCTCATTATGATGTCGAGCTTCTTTGATTTCTGGCCGTGGGGTGGGCACGGAACGCTGACGAAATGACTTCCCGACTTTTTACCCCGAAGGGGTGAGACGGAAAAGCCCGGGGCAACGCCCCGGGTACCGATCCACGGCCCCGGAAACTCGCCCTGAAAGGGCGAAACAGACGAGTGGGCTGTCGCTTCAAACCGGAAGGTTGTCCTGTTCCGCCCTTTCAGGGCCGGCTGGGGATTTCGTGTTCCTCGACGAACCCGGGGCGTTGCCCCGGGCTTTCCTGTCCCACCCCTTCGGGGTGAAAAATCGAGACGTCCTCCAGGCCCGTTCTTGTGACTCACGAATCGGGAAGTCATTTCGTCAGCGTTCCCTGCCCACCTTCGTAAACCCTTTACTGGCAGTGGGATAGACATGGTGGGCAGTGCCCACCCTACGGAACTTGAGTCAATCATAAAAGCAAAACGGGTTCGGCGAAGCTTTACGAAAAGCGAAAAGCTTAGGGCAACGCCCGGGTGGGTGGATCGGTCGGCACCTTCTTTTCCATCCGGTTCAGAAATCAAATGATAAGCCGGGTTTTTCTTGGTCACGGCCTTCGCGGTCCTTTATCTTAGAGTCTGTCCCGAAAGGAATTGGCTAGGAAATGGCTGATGACGGATGGCTGATGACGGATCGGAAAGAGCGAATGCGGCGTTTTCCCGCCGGTTTTCTCGCATCG
>JAYUFP010000885.1:0-9763 GCA_043738665.1 Isosphaeraceae bacterium | reverse complement strand
CAAGGTCGCCGTCCTGGTCGAGATCGAGCCATCGCGCGGTCAAACCCAGTGCCTTTGACTTGTCCATCCCGACCTTCGCGGTGATGTCCTCAAACTTGCCCCCGGCGTTGCGGAGCAGGGTGTATCCCGAGGGGCCGCAGAGAAAGAGGTCGACTTTCTTGTCGGCGTCGAAATCACCGGCCGCAACCCCGAGGCTCGCGCGGTTGAGCGGTAGTCCCCACGCTGCCGAAGCATCCTCGAAAACGCCCTCCCCTCGGTTGAGGAGCAAGAGGTCACGAATCCCCTTCTCTCCAATAACCGCGGAGGCGACCAAGAGATCGGATTTGCCGTCGCCATCGACATCGAGGCTGGCGACGGTCGCGCCGAATCGGTTTCGGACCCGTCCGATCACCGCGTTTGAGCCTTTGAAATCCTCCGGGCTGACCCAACGTTCCCCTTTTGCCGGCGAGACCTTCGACGCCGTCGGCAGGTCGAAACGGGGGAGCGCCGCTTTCGGTTTCGTCGCGTCCAGGCGATAGAAAGGATTGATGACCTGTGCATATTTTCCGGTTTCACCGTAAGCGGATTTGAACGGGTCTCCCGAGCCTGCCGGGTTTTTATCGGGGTCGATGCGATGCCAGCGCGCGGAGAGTTCGAGATGCTTATCGCGCCAATATTTTTTTCGTTCGGAATCCCCTTCGATGACGCCGGCCCAGGTATAAGCTTGCTGAAGCCGATACATCGCCGGCACGAGATAAGGGTTTAATTCCAGGACTTTCGTGAACATCGCGACGAGGTCGGGCGCATCCTCAAGAGTGACGGGCTTTCCGGGATTTGTTCGGCTCATGGAAGTGACGGCGAACTTATAGAGGGCCTGGCTATCGGCCGGGTCCGCCTCGGCGACGAATTTGAAATTCTGATGCGCCTCGTCCACATTGCCAATGTATTCTAAGATGATCCCTTTGCAGTAATGCGCATGGAGGTTCCCGGGCTCTCGTGCGAGAACTCCGTCGAGTTCAACGAACGCGTCGTCGAAATTCGCCGAGCCGGTCACCGAGGGTCCTCTCGATTTTTTCGCCTGCTCGGCCTGATTGCCTGTATCGTTCAAAAGGGCGATGGCGAGATTGATCGAGCCGGGAATCCATCCCGGAGCGAGTTCTCGAACCCTTCGAAATTCCGCCGAGGCTTCGTGATATTCATAGCGCTCCATGTGGCCGAGCCCTTGGTAATGGGCCTTGAGCACGGAGTCTAGCAGGGCGGTCGGGATCTCGTTCTTGAGAGGGGCGTCGGCGGGCTTCGTGGTCTCGGGTTTGGCCGAGTCCGTTGTGCCCGACGGCTGTCCGCACGAGGAGAACGTCAGGGCGAGAAAGGCGATTGCGATGAACCGGAGATCAAAACGTGGCCGCATGACCGGGCTCCTTCGTTCCTGAAATGACGGGAAGAACGAATCACCTCGGCCGAAACTCGGGTCGTGTACCGCGATCAATTCGAGGGACGGGAAGGCCCCTCGATATCGAGTGAAGAATAATGAGAGCGTTCAACTGACACGACCGCCGGGGCGGAAGATCGGCCGGGAATAAAGGTCAGTATAGGCTTCCGCCCTGATATGGGAAAGCAGGTGATGCCCGCGCCGGCGTTCGCGCTCGGCGCGGAGGGTCGCCAGGTCGATCGGCCCGACGACGATCTTCTCACCCGGTCCCGGGTCCGCCTGCGAAAGAATGCGGCCGTCGAAATCGACGACCATACTCCCCCCCGGCCACGAGAAGGGAGGGTAGTTCGCCGCGCTCGCCCCCTGATTGGCGGCGACAACATAAGCCAGGTTTTCCACGGCACGAGCCCGGTTGAAAAGCGTCCACCAGTCCATCGGAGGCGTTGCGCCCCAGGGGTCCATGTAGGCGGACACGCGAATCAAAACCTCCGCTCCTTGAAGGGCAAGTGCTCGGATGGCTTCCGGAAAGAGCCAGTCGTAGCAGATGGCGGCACCGAGCTTCCCGATCTCGGTCTCGACGACGGGAAACATCGGCTCATCGTAGCCCGGCAGGTCGTGCGGACTGGCGTGAACTTCCCAGGGAATCCAGGGGTTCACCTTGCGATACCGGCTCAAAAGGCCGCCCGGTCCGATCAGGCAGGTGGTGTTGAAGACCGCGCCCGGCCATTTCGGGTCAACTTCGAGAAAGGTGCCGGTCTGGATGTGGACGCGCCGTTGTTTGGCCTTGGCGATATAGCGGTCGGTGTGTTCGTTGGGGATCGGGACGGCGAGTTTGTCGATCAGTTCCGCGACCGTCTCATACCTCGGCGCGGTATGAGCGAACTCGGGGAAGACCACGAGCTTGACGTCGAAAAACGGCTCATAACCGACGACCGCGCGGTCAATCATGCCGAGCAGGTAACCGACGCGCTCCGGGATCTCCGAGCGATGCAGAGGGCATGGTAAATCGGTCTGACATGCGGCGGCGTAATACCGGGAAATCGCTGGCATACATGTCCAATCAAGGTCGGTAAGACGGATTTCCAGCGGTCCGACGCCGATCCTGGCGGGACCGATCGATCACGGTTAAATTATCACTCCGGCCAATGGTGGACATGGCCGGAAGACGAAATCGCCCTCCCCTGCCCGATCAACTCGATCATCGCCATTCCTCTCCGGAGCCTGTTCATGAAGCTGATCGACGAGTTCATCGCCAAGTGCCGCGTCACGCCGGGTGAGTTGCTCGACCTCAAGGATCACGATCCGGGGTGGGAAGGCGACAAGAGCGTCCCCAAGAGTGAGCGAAAGCGATTCTCCACCGAAGTGCTCGCAGGCGACCTCGAAGCTCTCAGTCGCGCCCAGGAACTACTGTATGCGTCCGACACCTGGTCGATCCTGCTGATTATTCAGGCGATGGATGCCGCGGGGAAAGACAGCACCATCAAGCACGTCATGACCGGCGTGAACCCGCAAGGCGTCGCCGTCTACAGTTTCAAAAAGCCCTCCGCGGAGGAACTCGACCACGATTTCCTCTGGCGGTGCGCCAAAGTCGTTCCGGAACGCGGGCGGATCGGGATCTTTAACCGGTCGTACTACGAGGACGTCCTGGTTGTGAAGGTGCATCCCGAGTTGCTCAAAGCCCAGCGCTTGCCAACCGTTCCGTCAGACAAATCGATCTGGGAAACGCGGTATGAATCGATCAATCATTTTGAACGCCATCTCACCCGGAGCGGTACGGTCGTCTTGAAATTCTTCCTCCACGTCTCGAAGGACGAGCAGCGAAAACGATTTCTCGACCGGTTGAAGAACGCGGACAAGCAGTGGAAGTTCTCCCCGGCGGACCTCGCCGAGCGGGACCATTGGGACGACTACCGGAAGGCTTACGAGGAAGCCCTGAGTGCTACCAACACCAAGTGGGCACCCTGGTACGTGGTTCCGGCCGACCATAAATGGGTCAGCAGGGCGATTGTCGCGGCGATCGTCGTGAAGGCGATCGAGGCGCTCGACCTCAAGTATCCGGAGGTCACGGCCGACATGCAGCATGAGATTGAGAAGGCTCGGAAGATCCTGGGGAAAGAAACGAAGTGACCCCGGATCACTTTGCCGGGTCTTCGACGGGTTTTGAGGCCGAGAGGAAGGCGGCGAGCGCGGGGTCGCCTTGACGATCGGAGAGGCGGACGAAGATGTCCCCTGCGCGCCGAGTCCGGCCTGAAAGAAAGAGCTCGGCTCCGAGAACGAACCATGCGTTGCGATCACCGGGCTCGATCTGGACCCGGGATTCCAGCCGCGCGATCTGTTTCGCGAAATCCTTGGGCTCGCCGTAGACCGCCTGAATGTCGGGAGCCTTCGGCAGCCAGCCCGGTTCGGCGGCGATCGCCGCCCTCAACAGGGACGCGGCCTCGGCGAAATCGCCGCGTGATAGGGCAACTTGCGCGAGGTGGACGCGCGGCGCGGCCAGATCGGGTGCCGCGCGAAGGGCCTGCTCGTAACGTTCGGAGGCGCGTTTGAGATTTCCCGCGCGGAAGAGGCGATCTCCGACTGTGACGAGCTGAGCGCTCTTGGTCGGGTCGGCGCGCCGGGCCTTGGGGACGATCGCGGCCGGGTTCAGCGGGGGCATGGCCCCACCGACAGCGCCGCGATCCAAGATAAAAGGCATGCCGGGTGCGAACATCATCGGCCCGTTCGGGCCGATCGTCATGAAATAGGGCGAACCGTACCAGGACCAGCCGTTCCCGACGGCTCCCAAAGCGAAGCCCGGGCCGCTTTCGCAGTGGTGATGTTTATGAGCCCACACTGGATGTGGGGCCGAAAAAATCAGCCCGGCCGCGAGCATGACCGTGCCTGCGACGTGAATCGCCCTCATGGCAGGACGCCCTCCCTATCGATCCCGACCCGAGCCCCTCGACTGTTCATTTGACGGCGCGGATGGCGAACTGTCAACGTCTCCGTCCGCCGCGACTGGCGGGATTGATCCCCAGTCGACTGAAATCCGCCCCGAGTTCGCGATGGGGACGACCCGCGGGGTATTTCGAGTCAAGGATCAAGTCGGACGCTTCGACGTCACCCGGGCGGAGCGGAGCCGACGGCCGGACGCTCGGCAGTCCGGACGGCCCGGTTGGCCCGATGACGTTGCGGAAGTGCGACTCACCCCAGAACTTCGCCCAATTCTGATTGACATCAAGGCGACGTGGGTTCCCGGTGCTCGGAAGTGCCGGCCTGCCGGCGGTCGAGATGAAGTTTGGAACTTCGAATGCGTCTCCACTCGCCTGCCAGAACAACGTCCCGTGCGCCAGGCTCGTCGGTTCGGCTTGAAGCAGAACACTCGGTGCCTCCGGACGCTCAAAAGCCGCCAGAAACGCGCTCTTGTGCGTCGTGACAAGCCAAGGTCGATCCGGCCCCGGGTCGCTGCCCGGCCAGGCACCCAAACTCACGAAAGACCGCTCCGCGGCGATCGAGCAATGATCGAGATAGAGATCGGCGTCAAACCGGGATCGTGCGACTGAAGTCGGGTTAAGTGCAAAAGCGGTTCCGCCTGAAATGACCACGCAATTCAGGAGCGCGACGAGCCCTCGACCGACGCCCGCCTCGATCGCCGTCCCTCCTGAGATGAGGACACAATCGCTTGCCCGAAGGGTTGGACGATTCACGATCGTCGCGAACGGCCAGGGGTGAGGGACCGGGGGTGCTGTCGGAGCAACCGATTTGGCTTTGGGAGCCGGGCCGAACCGAGGGATCGAGGGGGGCGAATCGGCGGGCTTGGTCCCCGTTTCCATGAACGGCTCAAGGAGCTGAGATCCCGGAGCAACGAAGGCGATCAGCTTTCCGCCACCCGGTTCGGACTTGCTCGGACCTCGTAGCTGACAGTCCTGGAGAACGAGATGCCCTCGTTCGACCCGGATCAAATGCTTGAGTATGGCGGAACCGTCGCGTTCAAGGACAACTCCTTCCAGAAGCAGCCCGGCGTTTGAGACATCGATCAACGCCTCGGCCGCGACACCGCGAGGAGACGTCCAAGACGGCGACTGACCGGATCCGTTCGGCGAGACGAGGACTTCAAGTGAGACCCCCGCCGGCATCCGGAATGGGGTCCATGCGCGCCGTGTCGCCCCGCTCACTTTAACCCGAACGAGCCGGTCGCCGGCACGCACCGAATCCGTGAGGAGCTTGCCGATGTCGCCGAAAAGTGGCGCGGATTCGGTGTCGAAGCTGATTTCACGAATTCCGTCAGCCAGGGTAACGTTCGAAGTCGCGGCCGGCCCGCCGCCTGGAGGCGATCGGTCGGTTCGCGTGGAGTTCGGACCCATCGGACCCGCGGGCATGGGGCCCGCTGCCCGTCTGGGCAAGCCGCCCGTCGTCGTCGTGCCGTTTGGAATCGGTTTCACAGCGTCATTCGGTCGTGTCTCGACCGAAGGAACGATGACGTTCCGAAATGGCTCGATCGTCCTTGAGAGGAGATAGGGGCTCGGGGCGGGGGCGCGCGCGAGAGTGTCGAGACGCCCCTTGGCAGGTCCACGGAGGTCATCCGGCGCAACTCGCTCGGGTGCCGGCGGCAGGGGCCAGGTCACGCTCTCCTCGGTTGTGTTCGGGTCGGTACCGCTCCAGACCGAGCGGGCGGCCACGACGTCGGCGACTCGAATGCTATGGCCCGAGGCGACGGAGAGCCAATCCGACCATCCTCTAAGACTGTTACGATCCCCGCGCCAGCCAACCATTTCCGCCGCGGTGCCACCCGCTCCACGCCAGACCATCAGGCTCGTCTTGGCGGGTGTCTCGAAATGGGCGAAGAGATTTCCCAGAGCGCGGACCGCCAGCGGTCTGGATTTCGCCCCCCCCTGCGTGTCTGACATTTCGATGAGCGGGCCGCGGGTCGCGCATATGCTTCTCGAAATGAAGAGGCCGCGACTCTCCGTCGGCGAGCCGTCCACCGAGAATCCCACACCGAGCCCGTTGAGGAGCAGGGAACGGGACACGACGATGTCCGCGGCCCCTTTGGAAAGCTCGACGAATGCCAGGAACGCTCCGCGGATGACGCAGCGCTCGAAACGAAGTCGTGAGGGTTGATCCGTGGCTCTCGTCGTGACCAGGGAAAACGGCGCGCCATTTCGATTGACCACGGTCACCGTGCAATTCAGCAACGTCAACGCTCCGCCCCCGCACCCGAAAAGCGAAAGGTTGCGTGGCAGGTCGGTGACATCGACGACCAGGTCGACGCCCTCAAGCGTCAGGGAGCGTTCACCGAGTTCGAGAAACGCCCCGGCCTCCTCGTTTTTTGGCCGGGTAATGCAGATGATGGGCCGGAATCCGGGACGTGCTCGGATGATGCGAGGGTCACCGAAGTGCAGGTCGTTTTCAAAAAACGGGCCGTTGTCGGCGACCTCGATCGTGCCGCTTCCCGCGATGTCGAGCGCTGCCCGGAGCGAGGATTTCCGTTCGACGTCTGAAGCGTCTGGAAATCGACGCACGACCGTTAGCTTGCCGGAAAGCCGGGTCACGATCTCGGACGCCGCCCACCCCGGACGAAACGACGTTTCGGTCCCCGGGGGGAAAGGCGCCTCGGTGACCATTTCGACGGTCGGATCGCTTGGCTCGACGTAAATCGGCTTTGCAACGACTGCGGCGGGCGTCTCCGTATTCTTTGAAACGGGTCGGGTCGCTTTCTCGACGGGCTTCGGAGGAGCGACAACGGGAGCCTTCGCGACGTCCACCGGGACGGGAATCGGCGGAAGTGTCGTCGAACCCTCTTCGGACTGAGTGACCGGAGCGACTTCCTCCGTGCGACTCGCCTTGATCAGTTGGTCGACGGCGATGACCATCACGATCAGACCGAGCCCGCCGAGCACGAGCCCCGTAATCCAGGATCGCTCCGCCGCCGTCATTTTGCGTGCCGACCCGCCGTGAAACGCGCCTGGCATCGTGCCGGCAAGTGCGAGTTCGTCATCTTCTTCGTCGAAGCGGGCCGCGGCTTCCGCCGCCGGCAGCCCCTCGCCGCGTCGGATCGGGGTTTGCGAGGGCGTAACGGCAGGTGGGCGATCGGGCTTTTTCGGGGATGTGACGGTTAGGGCGTCGAGTTCGGCGAGATCGGCCATCGAGACTTCGGCGCGTGGGGCGGGAACCTCCGCGGCTTTCTTGCTCGATTTCGACGGGGGCGCAACGGGCTCAGCGAGTGTCAAGAGGACCGCGCTGTCGGGTCCTTCCTCGTCGTCCTCGACGATCAGGGCGTCGAGGGGCGCTTCATTCGCTCCGGTTTCGGGGGCAACGCCCTCGGCGCGGTCGAGTGCCTTGAGAAGCCCGTCGTAGTCGGCAAAGCGTTTCTCCGGTCGCTTCGCCGACATCGTCATGACGATTTCCGCGACGGCCGCCGGGACTTCCGGACGAATCGATCGAGGATCGACGGGCGGAGCGGTGCAATGCCTCGCGAGTTTCTCGACGACGTCCCCGCCTTGATAAGGGGGCTTTCCCGTGAGCAAGAAAAAGAACGTGCAACCGAGCGAATACATGTCGCTGCGGACGCTCGTCGCCCGGCTATCCCGGGCTTGCTCGGGAGACATATAGTCGACCGTGCCGACGGT
Organism: Isosphaeraceae bacterium; assembly: GCA_043738665.1. Taxonomy (GTDB): domain Bacteria; phylum Planctomycetota; class Planctomycetia; order Isosphaerales; family Isosphaeraceae; genus JAYUFP01. The sequence goes on along the minus strand of JAYUFP010000885.1, from coordinate 1,747 downwards.
CGTGCCCTCGCGGGTGACCCGCTCGTCCTCATCAACGGAGTGAATGGCGAGCCCAAGGTCGGTCACCTTGACCTGTCCGCTCTCCGAGAGGAGGAGATTGGCCGGCTTGATGTCCCGGTGGATCACCCCCTGGCCGGCCGCGTATCGGAGACCTTCGACGACCTGCCGGATCACGTTCAGGGCGCGATCCGCGGGCATCGGTCCATTCACGCGAACCCAATCGTGAAGGTCGCCGCCGCGGACGTATTCCAGGACGAGATAATAGCGACCCTGGTCGACCCCGCGGTCGTAGATCGCAACGATGTTGGGGTGCTCGAGTGCCTCCGCACTCTTGGCTTCGCGGAGAAAACGTTGAAGGGTCGGGGGATTCTTCGCGAGACTCTTCGGAAGAATCTTGACCGCGACTTCCAACCCCGTCTCGACGTGATCGGCGCGGAAAACCGAACTCATCCCGCCCGAGCCGAGCGGCTGGAGGAGGCGATAGCTTCCGATCCTACGCTCAGGACGTTCCTCGTTCGTCTGGGCCTCTGCCGCTGACATCGTTGACGATCTCTCCCACGATCGGATTCGGCGACACGCGCCGTCGGTTCTGCAATTCCATACTACCGTGCGACGTCAAAAGAAGGGACACCCCGCGTGGCGCTCCCGGGCAATTTCGACGGTCAGAGCCGGTCGATGTGCAAACCGCCGTCCACATGGAAAACTTCTCCGGTCGAAAACGGGAAGAGTCCCGAGGCAATCGCCGCGACGGCTCGTCCCACGTCCTCCGGCGTGCCCCAGCGGCGAATCGGCGAGAGTCCTTCGTCGATGCGACGGTCGTACATCGCCTTGACCGGACCCGTCATATCGGTCGCGATGATCCCCGGCCGAACCTCGAAGACCCGCACTCCCATCTCCGCGAGCCGAAACGCGAAGAGCTTGACGACCATGCTGAGCCCGGCCTTTGAGACGCAGTACTCCGCCCGATTCAGGCTCGCCAAGGTACTTGAAAGGGACGTCACGAAGACCAGTTGCGGATCGACGACGACGCCCTTGGCGATCAACTCGGCCATCGCCTTGCCGACAGCCTGGCTCAAGAAAAACGGCCCCCGAAGGTTGATCGCGAGGACGCGATCCCAGCTTTCCGGCGTCGTCTCCAGAACGTCGAGCCTGACCAGGGGTGCCACGCCGGCGTTGTTCACCCAGAGATCGATCCTGCCGAATTCGGACAGGCATTCGTCGAGGAGCCGGCGGCCTTCGTCGAGGTCGGCAACGTCGGCCTGGATCGCGCGCCCCCGCGCCGCCCCCGCGTCTTCAGCCTCTGACCGGGTTCTTTGCGCGGACGCCTCGTCGCTCCGATAGTTGACGACGACCGAGTATCCGAGCTTTGCAACTTCGAGGACGATGCCTCGGCCGATGCCGCGCCCTCCTCCGGTGACGACGGCAACCCGATTCGCTTGGTCGACTGCCATCGCCACCTCTTTTCCGCGCGCCGATTCGTGGCTTGAAATTGGGGACGGTCAGACCGTTGACAGGATACCGCCGTTTCGCACAAAATCGTCACGAGTTGTGCGAACCTGGCCGTTTCCCGAGTGGTCAAGATACCAAGGTCGAATCGTCAGTTCGCCAAAAGCACCGTGCCCGTAGCTCAGGTGGATAGAGCGGCGGTTTCCTAAACCGCAGGTCGCAGGTTCGAATCCTGCCGGGCGCAGTCTCGGTATATCAACCCCTCAACGCGCCCGTAGCTCAGGGGATAGAGCAACGGTTT
>JAYUFP010000884.1:0-3227 GCA_043738665.1 Isosphaeraceae bacterium | reverse complement strand
CGAAATCGACCGCAAACCCGCTTCATCCGGGGAGTTACGTCTCGATTAACAAGGCCGATTATGAAGTGGCGGACGTGAGCGACGGCAATCTGCTGCTGTTCCCGTTCGTCCCGCCGCTCTACACCCCGACCAAGGAACCCTCGAGGGCGCTTGAAAACGACTTCTGAGCGTCGATATCAGGGGTATTTGATGGGTTTTCGGGCCTTCTTGAGGGGGTCGAGGTGGAAGGTGCGCCTGGAGCGTTTGAAAGCGGGAGCGAGCTCCGGCACTCCAAAGAATCGAAGGTCGGGAGACCTTCGCCCGGCGCGGTCGTTGATCGTTCGCTGAGTGCATCCGCCGGAATCCGTTGGCGCACCCAGACCCGGAAGCCGTGTCCGCAACTCTTACAACGCACGATCTTGCCAATCATTTCGGGACGGAGCCGCAAAGTTCCGCGCCCGCGACCGGGACAGATAGGGAGGACGAGAAACGACATCCGGCTTTTTCTCCCGAACTCGGAGCAGACCTCGAAGCCCGCGCAGGCGACGCCCAAGAGTCTAAGCCAATGGCCGAGCCGGTTCGAAAACACCCTGATCGCCGTTAAGAAAAACGGGGCCGGATGTTTGAAAAATCACTCGTTCAACATTTTTGACTCAGATTAACCATGTTGACTCGTCGTATAGCTGCCGAGGCCGGTGGAGCGGCGGAGGAAATGTCGCAAACGACAATTCACAAAAGGTTTGCACCTTCAGAAATACTCGGATTACCGGTCGGGCTTGTCCTTTCGGCCGTTGATGTCTATGATTTGTTGGTGAAACGGGCTTGCTCGCACGCGCTCCTTCCGCGCCCACGTCGTCATACCGACCGACTCTTGCCCCCGCCGATCTCGAATTCGACCCCGACCCCGGACCGAACATGAAGCGACGCGACGATATCCGAAATGTGGCGATCATCGCCCACGTCGACCACGGCAAGACGACCCTGGTCGACGTGATGCTCCGCCAATCCGGCCAGTTCAGGGCGAGCGAGCTTCAGGGCAAGTGCATCCTCGATTCGAACGATCAGGAACGCGAGCGCGGGATCACGATTCTCGCCAAAAATATCGCGATCAATTACGGCTCAACGAAGATCAACATCATCGATACGCCGGGCCACGCCGACTTCGGCGGCGAGGTCGAGCGGACCTTGCAAATGGCCGACGGCTGTCTTGTTCTCGTCGATGCCTTCGAAGGCCCGATGCCGCAGACCAAGTTCGTCTTGCGAAAGGCGTTCGCGAACAAGCTCCGGCCGATCGTCGTCATCAACAAGATCGACCGGCTCGATGCACGCCCCACCGAGGTCTTGAACGAAGTCTTCGATACCTTCGTCGAACTCGGAGCCGACGAGTACCAGCTCGACTTCCCGTATATTTTCGCATCGGGAAAAGCCGGATTCGCCTCGCATGATCCCCACGCCACCGGCGGCGACATCCGGCCGCTTTGCGACTTGATCCTCGAAAAGATTTCCGGCCCCGAGGTCGACACCGACGGCCCATTGCGGATGCTCTGCACGACGCTCGACTTCTCCGAGTACGTCGGCAGGATCGCGATCGGCCGGATCGCGGGCGGTATCGCCAAGCGCGGCATGAAGGCAACGTTGATGAAAGCTGACGGCGTGAAAGTGAACGGGACGATTGATAGCGTGCTCGTCTTCGACAAGCTCGGTCGCGTGGAAGTCCCCGAAGCCGCCGCCGGAGACGTCGTGGCGCTCGTCGGTTTCGGAACGGTCGACATCGGCGATACGGTCTCTGACGCTGAGAACCCGGGGGCACTCCCCCGGATCGAGGTCGACGAACCGACGTTGAGCATGCTTTTCACCGTGAACGACTCTCCCTTGACCGGCGAAGGCCAGTTCCTGACTTCGCGGCATTTGAAGGAACGGCTTGAACGCGAACTTCAGTCGAACGTCGCACTCCGGGTCGAGTCGACCGAGGAACGCGACTCATTCATGGTCTCGGGTCGCGGCTTGCTCCACCTCTCGGTGTTGATCGAGTCGATGAGGCGAGAAGGGTTCGAGCTGGCGGTCGGAAAGCCCGAAGTCATCGTCAAGGTGATGAACGGGGTCAAATACGAGCCCTACGAGTACCTCGTGGTCGATGTCCCGCACGGCCAGATGGGGCCGGTGATGGAGTTGGTGGGTCAGCGCCGCGGCGAGATGATGAAGATGGACGTGAAAGGGGCCTACGCCCATCTCGAATTCACGATCCCCGCGCGGGGTTTGCTCGGCCTCCGTACCCGCTTGATGAGCGGGACGCAGGGCGAAGCGATCATGCACCACAATTTTCACGACTACCAGCCGCTGAGCGGACTCATCCCCAAGCGCGGCAACGGCGTGATGACGAGCATGCTCCGAGGCACGGTGAACGGATTCGCTCTGGATAATCTCCAGCAGCGAGGAATCATGTTCGTGGCCCCCGGCGACGAGGTCTATCAGGGGATGATCGTCGCCGAGAACTCCCGCGGCGATGACATGGACGTGAATCCCTGCAAGGAAAAGAAGCTGACGAACATGCGGGCGTCGGGGTCCGACAAGAACATTATGCTCAAGCCGCCCCGGATTCTGACCCTGGAAATCGCCCTCGAGTACATCGAGTCGGACGAGTTGGTCGAGGTCACCCCCTCGAAGATCCGTCTCCGCAAGAAGCAACTCACTCCCGAAGGCCGCAAGCGGTCGGAGCGTTCGAGCAATAAGCCCGTCGGAGTTTGACCGGTGCGTCTCCTCGGGTGAACCGTCTCCGACCCACGTCGAGGCCAGGTCTTCCATGCGGGTCATCCCCAGGATCACACGCCGGAGGTGCCTGGCAGTCGTCGCGGGTGGCGTGTCGACATTCGTCTACGCGTGGCGGATCGAGCCTCACTGGTTTCGCGTCGTCGAACGCGACCTGCCGATCCGGCGGCTTCCCTCCGCATTGCAGGACCGGACGATGGTCCAGATCAGCGACCTCCACGTCGGGCCGATCGTCGATTCCGATTACCTCATTCGCGCCATGAAGTACGTCTCCGGGCTCGGTCAGGATCTGACCGTGATTACCGGTGACTTCATGAGCTGCGAGGGGCGGGAGAACGTCGATGAGGTCGCACGCGTCATCGAGCACCTCAGGCCGGGGCCACTCGGCGGCCTGGCCATTCTCGGCAATCACGACTATGGAGCGGGCTGGTCGAACGCCGAAGCGGCGTCAACGCTCTGCAGGAAGCTCGACGACCTGGGCG
>JAYUFP010000883.1:0-9770 GCA_043738665.1 Isosphaeraceae bacterium | reverse complement strand
CTGATAGGTTTTCGGGCCTTCTCAAGGGGGTCGAGGTGGAAGGTGCGCCTGGAGCGTTTGAAAGCGGGAGCGAGCTCCGGCACTCCAAGGAATCGAAGGTCGGGAGACCTTCGCCCGCTGCGGTCGATCCGCGTCCTCCGCATTCATCCGTGGAATCCGTTGGCGGACCCAGATCGCCGAGGCACGTCTTGTCCGCACGCCAGATCCTTCGTACACTATGGCGACGACTGCCACGATAAGAAGGTGCCGACTTCGGTTGTGCATTGAGCAGGAGGTGTTCATCCCCCATGGCCGTGCAGTTCGCCGTGCTTGCCAGTGGTTCGCGAGGGAATTCGAGCCTGATTCGCGCCGGGGGGAGCGGTCTGCTCGTGGACCTGGGCCTAGGTCCGCGTTCCCTGGCTGATCGTCTGGCGAGTGTGGGATCGAGCTGGGACCACGTCGCCGCAGCACTTTTGACGCACACGCACGGCGATCATGTCGATAATGCCACCTTGCACTCACTCGCCCAGCGCGGGGTCGTGCTCTATTGTCATGAGGGGCACCGCGGAAGCCTGGAAAGGCACTCGGGGTTCCATGCCATCGAGGCGGCGGGCCTCACCCGCCACTACGACGATCGGCCGTTCTTGACACCGAACGGGGCCCAGGTCGAGCCGCTCAGCCTGCGACATGACGGGCCGACGTTCGGGTTTCGCGTCAATCTGAAGCCGTCGAGAGGAAAGCGGGCGGTGGGCATCGGGTACATGGCGGACACGGGGAGCTGGTCACCGGCGATGGCGGATGTGATGGCAGAGGTTGACGTCTTCGGCGTCGAGTTCAACCACGACGTCGAGATGCAACGGCACTCGCCCCGTTCGCCCGCACTTATCGCCCGGAACCTCGGCGACCGGGGCCACCTCTCGAACCGCCAAGGGGCCGACCTGGTTTCCGCCGTGCTCGCCCGTTCAAGCCGCTCGGCGTTGAAGCATGTGGTGCTGCTCCACTTGAGCGAACAATGCAATACCCCGGAACTTGCGTTGAAAACGGCCAAGGCGGCGGTCCGGGGCTCCGGGAGGCGGGTATTGATTCATGCGGCGCGCCAGGCCCCTGCGTTCCCGAATCTCTGGTTAACTCCCGGACGGCGGCGGGCGGTGTCTTCGGGGATCAGTACCCAATTCACCTTGTTTTAAGCTAGGATCGCTTCGGCGGGAGCCGTTCGTTTCCGAAGATTCGGCCTGGAGTGAGAGAGACGCAGCCGTGCCGGCATACTTCGCCAGCGACATGCACCTGAGGCTCGACCGACCGGATCGATCCCAACGCCTTGCGCAATGGGTCGATAGTCTGAGTTCCATCGACACCCTGCACCTGGTGGGAGATGTCTGCGACTTCTGGTTCGCGACGAGGCAACTTCACGACGACCGCCTGGAGTGCGCCGGGCTTCGATCGCTGGCCGACTTCCGGCGTCGCGGCGGAACCTTGACCGTGATGGTGGGGAACCACGACCTCTGGCTCGGCCCGTTTTATCAGCGTGTCCTCGGGGCGGAACTCGTCACCGAGCCCCGCGTGATCGACGCCTACGGGCTGCGGTTCCACATGGTGCATGGGCACCGCGTGGGAGGACGACAGCCCTGGAAAGCCGGAATGGAGAGCCAGGCCTTCTTTGCCGCTTTCCGCAATTTGCCGGGGCCGATCGCCCGAAAACTCGACGCCAGGCTGGAGAGTTCCAACGACCGGGGCAGGGCCGCCGACGAGGCCCGGCTGATGAAGGTCTACCACAACTTCTTGCCCACGATCGACCGGAGCATCGATATCGCACTCTTCGGTCATGTTCACGCCCCGACCGACGACGCGACGACAACGCCGCGCATGATCGTCCTGGGAGGTTGGCATCATCGCACGAGCTTTCTCCGGGTCGACGAACAAGGCGCGGCCCTCGTGGTGATCGACCCCGCCAATGACCCCGTCCACGCCTGAGACACGGCGAACACCGTTGCCGCGCCGCCGTCGGCGACATTAAGGATTTTGAAACATGTCAAATTTTGACCACCATGTGCATACGTCCCGTCATTCCCCGGACAGCGTCATCGACCCTTATGAATTGATCGAACGCGCTAAGGCCGCGGGACTCAGCGGCGTGGTGATCACCGAGCACGATCATCAGTGGGAGTCGGAAGAACTCGCCGAGTTGTCCGCGTTTGGGGCCAGTCGGGATACCAAAGTTTTCAGCGGGGCCGAAATCTCGGCTCGTGAGGGTCACTTTCTGGTTTACGGTCTGCCAGACCTGGACGAAGTGCCGCCGGGGGTGACGGTCAAGGAGCTTCTCAAGGTCGTCCGCGCCCATCAAGGTGCCATCGTTGCAGCGCACCCGTTCCGCTGGGACCAGAATTTCAACGCGATCATGGTGGAGAACGGCCCTGCGTTTGACGCGCTAGAGCTTGTCAGCAACAACATCACCCACGAGACCCGAAGTCAAACCGAGCGATTGCTCGGAGAGCACCCGATGGGGCGAACGGGGTCCAGCGACGGCCACGAACCGGAAATCGTCGGCTGTTACTTCACCGAATTTCCGGGGGTGATCAACACCATGGAGGAGTTCGTGAAGGCGCTTCAAGCCAGGAGCGGACGACCGGGCAACAGGCAGGGCGGACCGCTCACGAGCGGGCCGGTGGCCGGAGGTCGCGGGCCGGTGGCCCGAGGGCAAGGATGAACGGCGGCCGAATCCTTAAGGGCTCTTCCGTTGTTCCGAGCGGCTGGGTGATCTGAACCGAAAAAATGATCGATTACCGATGTCCAATGGCCGAAAAAACCAGCTAAATCGTTCATCGGACATTGGTCATTGACCATCACGGGGGTCAACCGCCCAGAATCCCGGAAGAGCCTCCTTAAGTGTCGTCTTTGAATCAATTTACTGCTTTCGCGACCCTAATACGCGATCCCTCGCCTCGTCTCGGTCCTTCCTGACCTGATCGATCATGGCGTGCATCAGGTCGTCGAACTCGCGGACTTCCTCGATGCTAGGGAAGTCCGTCATCGTTCTGGCGAGAAGCAACTGGGCTCGGCGCAAGTCCGCGGAACTCTCGCCCGTGTCCAGGTGCGGGGAGAGAGAGCTCAGCAGGCGGAGTGACGTTCCCAGGATCACAAGCTGGAATTCGAGTTCGGGGTCAAGTGTGAGTTGATTCTGGCGCGGCGAGGGATCCAGAATCGGCGGCGTTGCGACCGTCGTCTGAACCGCGGAGGGTTGGGACGAGGTCGGCGGCCCGCCTTCGGTTTTTTTCGGCTCCGATTTGGTCTCCGCAGGCAGGACGGTCGTCGTCGTTGAAGGCGTTGCCGTCGGCTTGATGGGCGTTTCGGACTGAGTCGCCGGAGGGACCGCGGGCGAGGGAGTGGTGGGACGTCTCGGCATTTCGCGGATCATAGCCCCGCGAGTGATCGCTCGCGGCAGCGCGACGACCCGATAGACCTTGCGGATTTCTTCCAGTCGCTTGATCACCTGACCGTCCACTTGAAACCGGTACTTCGCCTGCTCGAATTCTTGAGCGTGTTGAAGCTGTCGGGAGTCCGCCGTGCGGCCGTCTTTCACCTGCGCCGCGCCGCTGCCGACGATGAGGCAAAGGCTGACCCAGCCCGCGGCCTTGGCGTAGCCGCTCCGGCCGAGACGCACAATCGCCGCATTACTCAGGCCGATCAAAGCTCCCACCACGGTGCCTCCCGCGTGCCCCCAGTTGTCGATCACCGGCAAGCCTACCGCCCAGAAGACGATGCCGATCCCCGCTGTCAAAATGATGACGAATAGCATCTGATTCCTCAGGTGGTCACCGGTCCTCGATCGCAAGATCCAGCCCACCAACGCACAGAGCCCGACCAAGCCCATGATGACTGTCGAGCCTCCCGCGCACAGAAGGGCCGGGTCGGTCTTCAGGGAGTGCCTTACCAGGGCCGAGAGAAAATTCCCTCCTGCCCCGGTCAACACGTAAATCGCCAGAAACGGACCCGGGCCATACCACGATTCGACGAGACAGCCGAGTTGATAGAATCCTAATAGATTGATCGTAATATGGATCAATCCGAAATGGACGAACGTCGCCGTCAGGAGCCTCCAGACCTCTCCCGCGTAGAGGTCGCGGAGGGTCAATCCACCGAATCGGAGGCCGTTGTAACTTCCTGTTCCAAAAAAGACGTTTTTCCAGCTCAGGCCGCCGCCCCAGTATCCCTGGTTCACGAGCATTGCCGCGAAGACCACGATCCAGATGCCTCCCAAAGCCATCGTGGCGGGGTAGTCGTGGAAATCCTCTCGGAACTGCTGACGCCAGGTGATCTGGTCCGTTACGACCGGTTTGTTCTTCATGAAACCGCCGAGGAAATAAGTGCCGCACGGATCGCGTCGATCGCAGCATGTGAGGCGAATTCGGGCAAAACCGGGACCAGGCCGCAAGTCGCGATTCCTTGACCGAGTGGGATCCAGGACTTGCAGCCCAAGAATTCCGGCGTGATCGCGAGGCGGGTCGCGCTTGGCAACTTGTAAATCTGCAATCCGAGGACCCAGAGTCCCGGCGACCGGTAGTGAAATCGCTTCTCCACCGTTTCCCGCGTCCAGACGTGCAATCGATCGAGTGGCTCCAGACCTTCCATCTGTTCGACGCGGCCGATCAATCGGACCGCAGCCAGATATTCGATCGGAATCTCGAATTCATCGTTCCCTACGAGCAGCGGCGAGCCGGTTTCGCCGCGCTTGATTCCTTGTTGACCCTGGTGAACGTGAGTCGGATAGAGCCAAAACACATGGTGTTCGGGCGTGAACCCTCCGGGGCCTTCCTCAATGCCGCCCTTCCGAATGATCAAAGATTGCCTGCCGCTCGCGAGCGCGACACAGACCGAGTCCCACTCCTTGAATGCCATTTCGCAGGATTCCGGTAATTTCACGTCGACATGCGTCATGTTCAAGCCCACTCGACCTTCGGGTTCCGGACCATCAGGTCGGCGATCACGCTTTGCGGCGGTTTACCCTTGAATAGAATCTCAAACAACTCGTCCGTGATCGGCACTTCGATGCCTCTCGCCCTTGCGAGGTGGTGAACGCTGCGGGTAGTCGGCACACCTTCGGCGACGTTCACCATAGCGTTCAGGACGTCGTCGAGTCGTTCTCCGCGGCCGATTCGTTCTCCCACCGAGCGGTTCCGACCGAATTTGCTGAAGCAGGTCGTGATGACGTCCCCCACCCCTGCGAGGCCGAAAAAGGTCGACGCCTGTGCCCCGAGATCGACTCCGAAACGCGTGATCTCGGCGAGTCCTCGCGTGAGGACCGCCGCCTTGGCATTATCGCCGAGTTGGAGGCCGTCGCAAACCCCCGCGGCGATCCCAAGAATGTTCTTGAGCGCCCCGGCGACTTCCACTCCGACGGCGTCGGTGTTGGTATAAACCCGGAACATTCCGTGGTTGAGGGCATCGCGTGCCGCCATGCAGAGGTTTCCGTCCGAACCCGCGATCACGACCGACGTGGGGAGTCCTCGCGTCATTTCCTCGGCATGGCTGGGACCGCTCAGGACGGCGACAGGGCGTTCTCCGAGTGTCGCGACGATGATCTCGCTGGGCCTTGCGAACGTCTCATTCTCGATCCCCTTCACGACACTCAACGCAGGGACCGCGGAGGGGATTGAGGGAGCGAGTGTCGAAAGCGTCGAACGGAGGAACGGGGTCGGGATCGCGACGACGATCAGTTCCGCCTCGCCGCACGCTTCCCGGGCGTCGTTCGTGACGAAAATCGATTCCGGCAGACGGATTCCCGGCAGATGTCGCGAGTTCTCGCGAGTCCTCCCGATTTCCTCGGCGCGAGAGGCTTCGCGAGCCCAGAGCGTGACCCTGGCGTTTCTCGCGAACAGAAGCGCGAGGGCCGTACCCATCCCCCCAGCGCCCAGTACCGCGACACTTTTCATCTCAGGATGCGATCCCACCGGGTCAACGCCCGTTCGCCATGCGTTGCGATTCGCCTTGACCCGTCCTCAATGATATCCCCGATCGACCCGGTACGCCACGCGACTTAAACGTTCTGGCGCACAATCGTTTCGTAAATCGCCAGTGTGGAAATGACGGTCGCGTCGGGGTCGCAAACCTCCTCGATCAGGCGGCGAGCATTTGCCCGCTGCCGGTTTCGCGAGGCGGTGTCCGTGAGCATCGCAACGGCCCGGTCGATCAGGCCGGCGTCGTGGTCGCAGATCCCGGCGTGAACCCCGTCCCGGGCGAGAAGGCCCTCGACGCCCTCGCTCGTCGTGACCACCGGCACTCCGTAGGCCATCGCTTCCTGGATCTTGGTTTTCATCCCGCTGCTGTGTTCCGGGGCGTAAAGCAGGACGCAAGACTCCTCGAAATACGGACCGGCGTCAGGGACATCCTCAAGCACATCAACATCGGCCAAGGTCTCGAAGCCGAGCGCCGCGAGCGCGGATCGGGCGCCCCAGCCGACGATCCTCAATTTTGCATCGGGAACGCGCCGTTTGATCTCCGGCCAGAGCCGAACGAGCAAACGTTCCGCGGCCGTCCGGTTCGGCGTCCAGGACATCATGCCGATGAGCGTGACGACGGGTGCGGCGGGCAACCAGGAATCGGGTCGATACGGATATCGCAAGACGTCGAAGCCGAACGGAACGACCGTGACCTTTGCCTCCCGGTTTCGCATCTGAATCGCATCGCCGATGCGAGCGGTGCAGGCTCGAAAATGGCGAAACCTACGAAGCAACCTCCGTTCGGCCATCGATTCGAGGCGACGATTTTTCCACTCGTCCGGGCTTTTCGCCTTGGCTCCCTTCAGGTCGATTTCGAGGAGAAAGTGAATACTGAGGACCGACCTCATCCGATGGTTGAGGGCGAGCCAGCCGCTCCAGAGTTGTTCAAGGTGAACGACGTCGTGGGGAATTTCGAGCGCCTCGCGGAATGCCCGTTTGAATTCGGAATTGAACATGTAAGACGACGGTTTTCGGACCGTCTCGAACTTCTCCACGAAGCTTCGGCGCGTGGGAAACGGGAAGAGTTGCAAATCGTAACGTGGGGAGGGAAACAACTTGCGGGCCGCGGCAAGCTCCTCCGCCTTGGAGCACGTTGCGAACGCCTTGACCTGATGCCCACGTTCGACCAGCCCCTTGAGCAACACGTAATACCAGCGTCCCGCGGCGCTTCCGAAGGGAAGGGGGGGCTCGATCATCGCGAGGACGATTCGGAGTGGTTTCAACCCCCGCGCTCCGCGCCGTCGGCGGAGAGTCGCGCTACCAAAGCGGCCACGTCATAGCCGAGCAGTGTTTCGACCACCTCATCGGCCCCGGCCTCATAGAGAACCGGGGCGGGGTGCGAGGTCGTGACTCCCACCGCCCGCATTCCGGCGGCCTTGGCGGCGCGGATTCCGACGGGGGCGTCCTCGAAAACGACGGCACGACTGGGGTGTACCCCCGCGCGACTCGCCGCGAGCAAGAACACCTGTGGATCGGGCTTGCCTCGCTCGATGTCCTCCAAAGCGGCGATCGCCGCGAACCGGCCTTGGAGTTTGCAGTCGTCCACCGTCAATTCGACGTTCGGCCTCGGGGCGCTCGAACCCACCGCCAGTCTCACTCCCGCGTTGCTCAGGTCGTCAAGAAACGACTGCACGCCATCCATCAGCACGATCTTGCCCCGGGCGAGGTCGCGGTAACAGGCTTCCTTGAGGTCGCCGAACCGACGGATGTCCTCAGACTCGATCGCGTCACCGAGCAACTTGCGGAAGATCATCGGATTGGTCATGCCGAACGTTTCGTGGATAAAATCGGCGGTGATCGGCAGGTTCTGAAGGCGTCCAAGTTCGAGCCAGGCTTGCTGGTGCATCTCCAGGGAGTCGACGAGCACCCCGTCGTGATCGAAGACGGCGAGGACTGGTTCCATGGGCGGTGTGGAGGCGGGCATGAGAATTCCGTCTTGCGGGAAGGACCGATTCAATCGCAGAGCGTGCTAAACTCACCGATCATAATATTAACGATAAATCATGCGATACGATTCGCTGCCTTGGGGCCTTGTTCGCACCTCCGATCAGAAAAGACCTTAGCCTTTCTCGATCCTCGTCTTGAGGCGAAAGATCGCCTTCTGGGCATCGTTGTCCAGAACGTCGGCCTGGATCGCGAGGTTGTACCAGGCGAGAGCTTCGTGGATGCGCTTTACCTTCTCGCACGCGGCGCCTAGGGCTTTAAACAAGGACGGGTCATGACGGCCCTCCGGTGTCGCGGCTTTCTGAACGAGGGTCCCCAGGGCGTCGTGGTCCTTCGCCAGTTGAAGGTAGGGCGCGGCGGTAGCGGGATCGCCGGTCAACACCAGGGCCTGTCCGAGTCCGAAAATGCCATCACGATTATCGGGTTGGGCCTTGTGTGCGGCCTGAAAATGCTTCAAAGCAATCTTGCCGTCGCCACGCGCCAGGGCGAGCCGCCCGATCAGGCGGTCGAGTTCCGGGACGTTTTCCGGGGCCTCGGCCAGAAGTTTCTCCGCGAGTTCCTCGTCATTGCGGTCCAGCGCGATCCAGACGCGGACGACCCTGGCTTCAGGGTCGCTGTCGGGAAGCGGGGCTAGAACCCGGTCGGCTTCGTCACGACGGCCGAGTTGACGGAGATTCTCCGCCAGCGCGATCCTTGAAAACCGATCGTCGGAGTCGGCCTCCAGATAGCTGTTCAAGAGCCGGTTGTGTTCGAGCCGTTCCCAGTCAGAGTTGCGGGTTAACGACCAGTGGAACGCGTTGTCATACGTCAAGGGAGCGAGCTTCGAAAGCGCGAGGAACTGGGCACTCAGTTCGGGACGGCGGACCTGCATCCCGTAAATGTAGATCAGTTCACGGTGCGGCATGACGAGCTTCGGATCGGCCTCAGCGGCCGCGAGCAGGCTCTTCTCCGCAAATCGCATTCGGTTTCGTCGCAGCTCGACCTGGCCGGTCAGGAGTCGGGCCTGGGCGGTCATCGGGTCGTGGTCGGGGATCTTGGCAAGCTCGGCGACCGCGTCATCCGCGCGCTTTTCGACGAGCGCGAGCTGCGCGCGGAGCATCAGGTCGAGCGACGTCGGCTTTCGCAGCTTGGCAAGCGTTGAGACGGCCTTCGCGGCACTCTCGTAGCGGCGCTCCTCGAAGTCGAAATGCGCTTGCTTCCAGAGCTGATCGGCGTCAAGATCCGCGCCCGACCTGGCGCGGAGCACCCAAACGCCGAACCCAACCGCCGCCAACAAGGCGACTGCCACCGGCCACATCCGCGGCGAGTTGTCGATCGCTTTCGGGACCTTCACGAAGGGGGCTCCGGGAGGCGTCGATCAAACAAAGCGGTCGTGACCTACGCAAACTTGAATGTCTGACAATGAGGGACTTTTCGCGACCCGTAAACCGCTCGGATTAATCGACTCGCGGCCTTGAGTCGCGAGATTTCTTCAGTTCGGGCAAACAAGCCAAAAACAAGCGTTTCAAGATTGCGTAGGTCATGACCGACAAAGCGGATGACGGATGGTGAATGACGGATTTCAGACCGAGATTTTTATCCGTCATCCGCCTTCCGTCAAACGCCATCGAATTTCACTTGGCCGCAGGCTCGACCACCGGGTGGGCCTGGTCGACCTTCAGGTGCTCCAGAGTGCTGACCGCTCCGGAGGGCCACTTCACAGTGACCTTCGCCACCTCGTCCACCGGGCCGACTCCGATCGTCAGCCTGGGGTCGTTCGACGACTCCATGCTGTAGCCCCCCTTGCGCTGGCGGTAGATCTTGAGGCCCGTGGTCTCGATTTCGACTTTTGCCCCCACCCCGTCGCGGTTGCTC
>JAYUFP010000882.1:0-9789 GCA_043738665.1 Isosphaeraceae bacterium | reverse complement strand
CCAGGATCTGGGGTTCCGCTGCGTGATCGAATGCCCCCCCAGCCCCAAGCCCAGGCCCTGAACGGTTTTGATTTTGATTTGATCGGGGCGGAGGACTTCGAGTCTGTCCGGGAAGTTTCCCGGAGAAAAACGATGGCGGATGACCAGTGGCCGATGACCGATGCGAGAAAACCGGCGGAAACACGCCGCATTCGCTCTTTCCGATCCGTCATCCGCCATTTCCTAGCCAATTCCTTTCCGGACAGACTCTTGGACTCAGCTCGGGATGGAATGGAATGAGACGTTCAAAACGGGAGGGCGAGCCCGGGGTGATGAAAAGTTGACGTTGACGATGACGATGCGGAAGGGTCGGTCTCGATAAGCCGGTTTTTTTTCAACGACCCGACACAGAGCGAAAGAGCCCGGATCGACTCGTTCCCACGGTCCTCCGTGGGAACGCCGTCTTGGACGCTCCGCGTCCGTATTCCGAGGAGGCCGGACGACGCGGAGCGTCGGGGAAGGCGTTCCCACGGAGGACCGTGGGAACGAGTCGCGCCGGGCGCTTTAGCTCTGTGTCGGGTCGTTGTTTAAAATCGCGTTCGAACCGACGATGATTCGGCACCGCGACGTTTCACGCCACCCGTCGCCGCGACGGCGCGATGTCCACGTAGTTGAGACCGAGCTTTCGCTTGAAGTAGATCACCTCGCCCGGGTCGGTCCCTTCCAAGGCATGGCCGAGGAACTGGATCATGTAGCCGCCGACGAACAAAGCCATCGCGAACAGGAAGAGTGTCATCGAAAATGCGTACAGGTAAACGGGCATTAACAACATGCCCAGGATCGTCGGAGGAATTCCAATGATGTGCAGGAAGAAGCTGATCGGGTTTTGATGACGTGCGAGCCAGTTGACGACAAGACGCGAAGGGGGTAGCGGGGGGCAAATCATCAGGTGTCACTCCAGGGCGATTACGTCAGGGTGCGCGGCTTGACGAGGCCGGGGGCGTCTCGTTAGGGTGGGCATCTTGATTTCTTCCGATTATCCACTCCGGCGGGTAGCGGTTGCAACACACAAGTTTTTGAAAATGTCACCAGAGAGCGCCCGGCCCGAATCGGGGCCGCGCGGGAGAGCGACCTGCGATGGCTTACGACGTGACCCTGATCCCTGGCGACGGCGTCGGTCCCGAACTCGCCGAAGCGGCACGGATGTGCATCGACGCCACCGGTGTGCAAATCAAATGGGACGTCCAGGAGGCCGGCGTCGATATCATGGCGAAGGTCGGAACCCCCGTCCCTGACAGTGTCATCGAATCCTGCCGCCGGACCAAGGTCGCGCTCAAAGCGCCGATCACCACGCCGGTCGGCACCGGGTTCCGCTCGGTCAACGTCTACCTCCGGCAGGCCCTCGACCTCTACGCCTGTGTCCGACCCTGTAAAGAGTACGCAGGGGTCCGCACGTTCTTCTCCGGTCACAACGTCGACCTGGTGATCGTCCGCGAGAACACCGAAGACCTTTACATCGGATGCGAGTTCGAGCAGGGCAAGCCGGAAACAGCCGAGATGATCGCCCTGGTGAAGAAGCTCAACGGCAAAACCATCCGGCCCGACTCGGGGATCTCGCTCAAACCGATCTCAATCACCGGCTCCGAGCGGATCGTGAAGTACGCGTTTGAATACGCCCGCAAGCACAAGCGAAAAAAGGTGACCGCCGTCCACAAGGCGAACATCCTCAAGTATTCCGACGGCCTCTTCCTTGAAGTCAGCCGCGAGGTCGCCAAGAAATACCCGGACATCGAATTCGAAGACCGGATCGTCGACAACATGTGCATGCAGCTCGTGCAGAAGCCCGAATTGTATGACGTGATGGTCCTCCCGAACCTCTACGGCGACATCCTCTCGGACCTCTGCGCGGGGCTTGTCGGCGGCCTGGGAGTCGCCCCGGGCGCGAACATCGGTGAATCGGGCGCGGTCTTCGAGGCCACCCACGGGTCGGCCCCGAAGTACAAAGGGCTCTACAAGATGAACCCGACCGCCCTGATCCTGTCGGGCGTCCTGATGCTCGAACACCTGGGTGAAACGGCCGCCGCCAAGCGCCTCGAAGACGCGGTCGCGCACATCATCAAGGAAGGTAGAAACGTTACCTACGATATGAAGCCCCACCGCGACGACCCGACGGCCGTCGGCACCCCGGAAATGGCCAAGGCGATCATCAAGGCGATGGGGGCCTGATTCCCGTTGTCCGCCCGTCGCGACGAAGCATTCCTGAAACTCGTCCGCGGGGAAACCCGCGGCGTTCTCGCTTCGGCGTCGAGGCTCGGGCTGGGATTGGCTTCGTTCGGCTACCGGCTTGGGGTCGGTTGGCGAAACCGCGGGTATGATCGTGGACGCCGGCCGGTCGAACGGGTCGGCGTCCCCGTCGTCTCGGTCGGCAACCTGACACTCGGCGGGACGGGCAAAACCCCGATGGTCGAGTGGGTCGCCCGCTGGTATCGCGAACGTGGCATCCGGGTCGCGATCCTCAGTCGCGGCTATCGCCAAGGAAGCGGTGACGGTGTCAACGACGAGGCGATGGTTCTCGAGCAGAACCTGCCCGACGTCCCTCACCTCCAGGACCCCGACCGGGTGGCGATTGCAAAGGTCGCCGTCGAGGAGCTGGAATCTGAACTGCTCGTTCTCGACGATGGTTTCCAGCACCGGAGGCTCGGTCGCGACCTCGACATCGTCCTCCTCGACGCGCTCGACCCGTTCGGCCTGAACCGGATGTTTCCCCGGGGGCTCCTCCGCGAGCCGGTCTCATCGTTGCGGCGGGCGGGAGTCGTGGTGATCTCGCGCGCCGACCTGGTGGATCGTTCCGCGCTCAACGCGATTCAGACCGAGGCCCAGAAACGAGCCGGGCCACTGCGATTCGTCCTCACACGCCATGCTCCGCTCGAATTGATCGGCACGGGGGTTGAGGCCGAGCCGGTCTCAAGGTTGAAGGAGCGCAAGGTCGCGGCGTTCTGTGGGATCGGGAATCCGGAAGGTTTCTTGCGAACCCTGACTCCCCTCTGCGGAAAGGTGGTCGGGCTCAAACGATTCCCCGACCACCACGCTTATGAGGCGGGGGACGTTGCGGAGCTTGCGCAGTGGGTGCGCGAGACCGGTGCCGACTTGGCCTTGACCACTCAGAAGGATTTGGTGAAGCTCCGCACGATCAACCTTGGTCACGCGCCTTTGCGCGCGCTCCGGATCGGCCTGGAGGTGATGGATGGGGTTGATCTGCTCAACGAGGTACTGACAAAACTCGTACCTGGCGAAGATCTCCCAGGAACAAAGGATTGAGCGTCTTGTAGGGTGGGCACTGCCCACCTTCCCTATAATGCCATTGCCATCGATTCGGCAAGGTGGGCAGTGCCCGCCCTGCAAAAGCCGGGGAAAGGATTCCCGTGAGCGACCACGACGACGAGAATAGTCATAACCTGCCGCCCATCGACCTCAATGACCTGACCTTTGAGCCGCTCAATGATCGGCCCAGCAAAGTCAACCTGGCCGACCTCGGCCGACCGACCGGCGTATCGCCGAGCCTTACCGACTGGCTCGACGGCCTCCCGGATTTGCTCGCGGTCCGGGGCTTGAAGCGCCTTCGCGACGCGATCGTGACGGCTCATGCGTCAAAACGCCCCGTGTTCGCCGCGCTGGGGGGTCATGTCGTCAAGACAGGGTGTGCCCCGTATCTGATCGACTGGATCGATCGGGGCATCCTTTCCGGGCTGGCGTTGAACGGGTCGGCGGCCATCCACGACCTTGAACTCGCCGTGGCAGGCAAGACGAGTGAAGACGTCGGTCCTCGTCTCATGGCCGGGACGTTTGGTTTCGCCAAAGAGACGTCGGAGATCTTCGCGAAGGCGTGCGACCTCGCGCTCTCGGGTTCGATCGGGCTGGGCGAAGCACTTGGGGTTGTGGTCGAAACGCACGGCGGACCGGGATTGGACAAGAGTTTACTAGTCTCCGCGAAACGTGCGGGCATTCCGCTGACGGTGCACGCCGCGATCGGGACCGACATCGTTCATATGACGCCCCGGCTTGACGGGGCCGCGCTCGGTGCGGCGAGCCTGGCGGACTTCCGCAAACTCTGCGAGAGCGTTTCGCGAATGGCGGGAGGCGTCTGGCTGAATCTGGGGAGTGCGGTCGTCATGCCCGAGGTCTTCCTCAAGGCCGTGGCGGTCGTCCGCAACCTCGGTCGATCGCTGGACGGGCTCACGACGGCGAACCTCGACTTTGACCAGAAATACCGAGGTCTTCTCAACGTGCTTCAGCGTCCAGGTGCGGAGGGAGTGGCCCTGACGGGTCACCATGAACTGATGATTCCGCTCCTCCACGCCGCGGTCGTCTCGGCGATCGCCGCGCCGATCGAACCCATTTCCGTCCTTCGGGATCCGGGAACGACCGGGATACCCAAGCCCCTGGCCCGTCGGACCGAAACGGCGACGGCCGAGTACCTGCCATGACGATCGTCGTCTTCTGCCCGAACCTCGTCGGCGACACGGTGATGGCCACTCCCGCGATCCGGGCGCTCCGGAATTCAAACCCGGGGGCGAGGATTGTCGGCGTGATCAAGCCGCAAATCGCCGGCACGCTCGACGGGACGTCCTGGTTCGATGACCTCATCCGATTCGACCCGAAATCGCGGGATTCCGCATTCCGGACGGCGGCCGTGAGGCGTCGAATCCGCGCCGAGCGTGCCGATCTCGCCGTCCTCTTCCCTAACTCGTTCCGCTCGGCCTTCCTGGCGTGGTCGGCCGGGGTTTCGCGACGAATCGGCTATGTCCGGGGCGGACGCGGGATCTTACTCACGGACCGGTTGACCGTCCTCAGAGAAACAGACGGCTCCCGGAAGCCCGTGCCCGCGGTCGAATATTACCTCGCGATCGTGCGGCAACTCGGCTGCCGGATCGAATCGGTTCGACCCGAACTCGCCACGACGGCTGACGACGAGGCCGCCGCGGACCTCGCCTGGAACGCCCTCGGACTGACAGCCGACCGCCCGGTCGTTTGCTTGAACAACGGGGGTGCGTTCGGACCCGCCAAGAGCTGGCCCAACGCCTATTACGGCGAACTCGCGCGAAGGCTCGTTGAGGAACAAGGGGTCCGCGTGCTGGTCGTCTGCGGTCCCGGCGAGCGCGACTCGGCGCGGGAGATCGTTGCGAGAGCCGCGCATCCCGACGTCGCCAGTCTCGCCGACCAGGCGATGAGTCTGGGACTGACCAAAGCCAGTGTGAAACGTTCGGCCCTGATGGTCACGACGGATTCCGGACCTCGCCACTTCGCGGTGGCGTTCCGGGTGCCGGTGATCTCGCTGTTCGGGCCGACCCACATCGCCTGGACTCGCACCAATCACCCCGGAGGCGTCCACCTCTTCCACCCCGTGCCCTGCGGCCCCTGCCAAAAGCCCGTCTGCGCGCCCGGACATCACAACTGCATGAAGGGCCTGACCCCTGATGACGTCTACACCGCCGCGGCGCGGATTCTTTCGGGAAATGGACGGAAGTCACGATGCGCGTCTGGCTCGTAACCGGCGGATCGGGGTTCATCGGCCGTCATGTGCTGGACGCGTTGAATTCCCGCAAGGATGAAGTCGTGGCGATCGGCCGAACGTGCCCGGAACGCTGGGACGCTCGCCGGTTCGTCGTCGCCGATCTCGAAGTCCCCGAGACTGTCGAGCGCGCGGTTCGCGATCTCCAGCCCGACGTCGTGATCCACGCCGCGGGTCGGACCCCTCCATCAGAAGCGTCTCTGCTCTATCGAGCTAATACGTTGGCGACTCTTCATCTGATCGATGCGCTTCGAGGGAGCGGAAAACCTTGCCGATTCGTGTTCGCCGGATCGGCAGCGGAATATGGACCCGTTGGGATTGAAGCCCTTCCGGTCAGCGAGGATCATCCGAGTCGTCCCGCGGAAATTTACGGGTTAAGCAAATGGCTCGCGACCTGCGCGACGATGGCGGCCAATTCGCCGGTTGAAGCCGTTTCCGCTCGCGTTTTCAACCCGATCGGTCCCGGTCAGCCCGTCCACCAGGCGTTCGGTCGATTTGCGGAAGGACTTCTGGCATACGACTCATCGCCCTTGTCTGTCGGTGACCTCGAAATCCGCCGGGATTTCATCGACATTCGGGACGTGGCCTCGGCACTCATCGCTCTGGGAGAGGCCGGCGAGGCGGGTCGCGTTTATAACGTCGGAACCGGGGAATCGCATCTCGTCGGCGAGGGTCTCGATTCGTTGATCCGGCTGAGCGGCAAGAACGTCGATGTCCGTATCGATCCGAAAACGAACGGAAGCGTTGGACCCCGTGATTCCCGCGCCGACATCCGCCGGATCACCGAACAGACCGGCTGGCGTCCGACGATCGCGTTCGAGCAAAGTCTCAACGATCTCTGGGATGAAGCCTTGAGGCGTTCACGGTTGCCATTGACCGCCTAGTGGGACGCCCGTATCATGCCGCGCCGCGGGCGACGGAACGCGCCGCGTTGTGGTGTTTCGAAGGAACGTCCACGGAGGGACGGGATGGCGACGCGTCGCGCCTTGCTAGCGATCGTCCTGCTCGCCGCGGCCCTTCATTGGCTGGGGATCGCCCGATCAATCCTGCCGGCCCAGGACGGCCTGAAATACTTGAGAGTCGCCCGGGCCTTCCAGACCAAACCCTGGCCCGACGTCGTCCGGGGGAGCGATCAACACCCGCTTTACCCGGCACTTGTGGCCCTCGCCGAACCGGGCCTTCGGGTGCTCATCGGCCCGGGACCGAACACCTGGCGGATCGCCGGCCAACTCGTCGCGGCATTCGCGTCGATCGCGATGCTGTTCCCGCTCCACGGCATCACCAGAAGGCTCTTCAATACACAAGTCGCCAACCTCGCGACTCTGGGCTGTGTGCTCTTGCCGTTGCCAATGGCGATCGGTCACGACACGCTCGGCGATAGCCTGGCACTCCTGGCGTGTGTGCTCTCATTGCGTTTCGGCATCGAGGCCCTCGATTCAGGGCGCTGGGATGCCGCGCTCGGCTGCGGGCTCGCCGCGGGGCTGGGATATCTCGCGAGGCCCGAGGTTCTGGTCGCCCCCCTGGCGGTTGTGACCACGGGTATTTCGCGGTCTTTGATCCACTCGAACGGCCTGGCATGGCCCGACTTGAGGCCGAAGCTGGCCGGCCTTTCAATCGCCTTTTTGGGTTTGGTCGGCGCGTATTCGCTCGTCAAAGGCGAAGTCTCGGAAAAGCTCGCTCTGAGGCAGGCTGCCTTGATGTCATCCCAACCCAAGACGGTCCGCTCAGCGGGCCAGTGGCTTCCCCGAGGCCTCGACGACCCGCGCTGGGACTTCTCGCCGAAAGAGGAACCCGCCGTGACCGTCCCGCGAGGGGTTTGGCCGGTGCTTAGGGAACTGGCGCTCCAGTGGGCCGACGGCATCAGCGCGGTGTTCGCGTTCTTCGCCCTCTGGGGCGTCGTCCGTGACGGTTATATCCGCGGAATGATGGTGGGCGTCGGCGACGAACCGCCCGACCCTATCAACCTCGGCCGCTCGGTTGTCGGTGCTTATCTCATGCTCTTTACCCTGGTGCTCGCCCGGCACGAGTTGCGGATGGGCTACCTCTCGGATCGCCACACGTTAACTTTGGTGATCCTCGCCTTGCCGTGGGCGGCGGCGGGGGTTTTCGTCTGCGCCAGGCGGCTCGCGGCGGTTCTCGGTTTGTGCCGTCGGCCGGCGAGGCTCGCCGGGCTTTTGCTGTTCGTGTTGGCGTTCGCGTCGGGGCTCCACCTTCAAATGAAGCCCGCGCACGCGAGCCGTTGGGGGCATCACGCGGCCGGAAAATGGCTCGTGCATAACGCCGAGCCGGGCGAGGCCGTTCTCGACACGCGAGGCTGGGCCACGTTCGTCTCGGGATTGCCCGGTTACGACTACTGGCACGTCAAGCAGGCCTTCACCGACTCGCACCTGGCCTACGTGGTCGTCGGCGAGGACGAACTGAACGCGACCAGTCGTCGGGGGGAAACTTTACGTGCCGTGCTCGCCTACGCGGCGAAACCCGTCGCGGCATTCCCTGCAAAAAAAGGCGGGCACGACGTCGGCGTTCGGGTTTATCGCTACACGAAACCCCTCTCGTGGGAAGGGGTCACTCAATGAGCGCGGCTCTTCCGTATGGGAGCTTTTGGCAGCGGCTTCTGCGAGGCACTCGCTGGAGCTGGCGACACTCGGCTTATTCCGAAGCCCTTCCGCGCGACCTTGACGACACCGTGATGGCGATCGAAAGCCGCGACCGGTTTCACGCCAAGCAGGGGAGGTCGACGGCCCGGGTCGTCTTCCACGGGCCCGGCGGACCCGTGCCGGTCTATCTCAAGCGGCATTTCCGGCTCCCCTGGACGGCCAGGGTCGCCGCGTTGATCCATCCCGGCGGACACCACACACCGGGCTCGGCGGAGTTCGCCCACCTGGAGCGCGCGAGGTCTCTGGGGTTGCCCGTCCCGGACGTGGTCGCCGCGGGTGAACGGATCGGACCCTGGGGCGAACTTCAAAGCTTCCTGATGGTCGCCGAGCTGACGGGTTCCGAACCGTTGCACGAGGCGATCCCCAATCTCTTTCAGGAGATGGCCCCGGCGGAGTTCGCCCTTCTAAAACGCGAGCTGATCCGCGAGACGGCCGAGATCGCCGCCCGACTTCATAACGCCAATGCCTTCCACAAAGACCTTTACCTTTGCCACTACTTCCTCGACATGAGCCGCGTTGAGAGGCCCGGGAAAAAGCTCGCCCTGATCGACCTGCACCGCCTCGCCGTTCATCGGCTCTGGCCTGACCGTTGGCGGCGGAAAGACCTGGGCCAGTTGCTCTACTCGACAGAAGGCGTGGCCGGAATCTCCAGGCGAGACGCGTTGCGGTTCTTCGCCCATTACCGCCGTCTGACCGACCTGAAACGGCCGAAACGGCAGGCGAAAATGATCGCGCGGAAGGCCGCGCGCTACCTGAAACACAACGGCGGCTGAGCGTCCGCAGGTCACGAAGAGGAGTGGAATCATGCGACTTGCCTTGAACTTCCAGCGAGTCGACCCGTCCCGAGGGGGCGCGGAGACTTACGTCGTCGACCTCTGCCGGCGCTTGATCCGAGCAGGGCACTCCGTCGATCTTTTCGCGGAATCGTGGCGCGAGGGCGTATTGCCCCCCCAAGTCAAGTGCGTCGGCGTTCCGGTTCAAGGGAAGTCACGCCTTCAGCGCATGACCTCGTTCGGAAAGAACTCCGAGATCGCTCTCGCGGACAAAGACTACGACTGCACCGTCGGTTTCATCAACACCTGGCACCACGACGTTCTGATCCCTCAAGGCGGCGTTCACGACGGCAGCCTTGAGGCCAACGCCAAGCGCTTTCCCGAAGGATTCCGCCGTACCCTCTACGCTCTCGGCAAGAAAGCCAACCCGAAATGGTGGGCCTACCGCGCGATCGAGCGAAAGCAGTACGACTCCTCGCGGGCTTCGCGTTACGTCGCGGTGAGCCGGATGGTCATGGAGCACCTGCAACGGTTCCATCATGTCCCCAAACACCGCGTCCACGTCATCCCCAACGCGATCGACGCCGGACGCCTTGACGTAAGTCAGCCCGAAGCCGTCCGATGCGGATTCCGCAACAAGATGGGCCTGGCTCCGGGTGACCTCGTCGGGCTGTTCGTCGGCCACAACTTCCGGCTCAAAGGCTTGAAGCCCTTACTCGAAGCCCTTGCGCTCCGAAAGCGGAATCACGCCGCGGGACGGCAAATCAAGCTGGTCGTCTGCGGAGGCGGAAAACTCTCGCCGTTTCGCCGG
>JAYUFP010000881.1:0-3244 GCA_043738665.1 Isosphaeraceae bacterium | reverse complement strand
CTCGAATGAGGCATCGTCGATCGCGACCGGCCGGCCGACTTGCCTGGCGATCTGCTTGCGACAGCTTTCGCGGTCGAGCAAGGCCCCGGAATGAAACGGGTCGATGATGATCGGGTCCTGCTCCCGCGAACCGACCTGAAGCATGAAGTGCGCGGGCAGGTTCAAGCCCGCGACCGCAAGCCCGACCTTGCGGGCGACTTGCCAGTAAACGACCGAGAGGCTGATCGGAATCCCGGTTTTTCGGTCGAGAACCTCGTTGAGGTAGCTGTTCCCGGGGTCTTCGTACTGGGAGACGTTCCCTTGAAACCCTTCCTCGACGAACAGAACCCAGTTGATCTGGCCGAGGACCAGTCGGGGCTTCTCCAGGGACGTACACCGCTCGCGGACGCGCTCGGCGAGTTTTTCGAGCCGGGACATGTAGGCGTCGTGGTCCAGCGCAGGGTAAGCGTCACCGGCGATTTCGAGGGCGATCCTGGCGAGGTCGAGCCCGTCTTCGCCGTCGAGGAGGCGTCGGAATTCCGGGTTGTTCGCGAAGGGCGGTTTCAACGGTTGCCGTCCTTTCAAAAGGTGGGTCAGCGAAACGCAACCCACCGGATGAGGTCACGATTCGCATGGTGGGTTGCGCTTCGCTGACCCACCCTACGAGAACTCAGACCGTCCGGTAGCCCGACTGCCTCTTGATCATCCAGTTCGGGTAAAGCTCGGCCGGTGCCGTCATGGCGGTCAGGGCGTCGAGATCCTCCCGGGGTAGATCCAATGTCGTCGCGGCGAGGTTGGCGTCGAGCTGTTCCAGGTGTCGGATTCCGATGATGACGGAAGTCACCGCCGGGCGGCTCAGAAGCCACTTGATCGCGAGCGTCGTCGGCGTCGTGTTTCGCTCGACGGCCATCGTCATCATGCGGTCGACCACGTCGAACCCCTTGACCTTGTCGACCGGCGGGAATTCCCCGAATTTGCTCGTCGCGAACCGGCTCCCTTCCGGGTTATTTTCCTGTTCCCGGCGGTACTTTCCGGTGAGGAATCCTCCGGAGAGCGGACTCCACGGCAGAAGCGACAAGCCTTCGCTCTCACAGAACGGCACGATTTCATGTTCGACGTCGCGGCCGACCAGGCTGTAGTACATTTGGGCGCTGACGAATTTCGAGTATCCGTTCGCCTCAGAGATCCCGAGCGCCTTGGCCGCCTGCCAGGCCGCGAGGTTGCAGAAGCCGATCGAGAGAACTTTTCCCGACTTTACCAGCAGGTCCAGCGCGGCGAGGGTCTCCTCCATCGGCGTGACGGGATCGACTCCGTGGATCTGATAGAGGTCGATGCGGTCCGTGCCCATCCGTTTCAGCGAGTCTTCGCAGGCGCGGACGAGGTGATACCGTGTCAGCCCGGCGTCATTGACGGCCCGCCCCATCCGGCCGAGCGCCTTGGTGGCCAGGACGACCTTGTCGCGACGACCCCGGAGGGCGTCTCCCAGCACGATCTCGGCCTGGCCGGAGCTGTAAACGTTGGCGGTATCAACGAAATTGATGCCGGCATCGATCGCCCGGCTAAGGAGGACCGTCGCGGTCGAGGAGTCGATCCCACTCAAGCCCCAACCCTCACCGAAGGTCATGGTTCCCAGGCAAATCTCACTGACAAGGACGCCGCTTTGTCCCAGGGGTCGGTAGCGCATCGATCGATCACCAGGAAAGTGTGCAAGACGGGCGGATCACCCCTATCGTCGTAACCCATCCGCCGCGGGGGTTCAATGCCTTTCGCATCCTTCCGATCGGGGTGTCACTGCAAAAATCGTCGGCCGACCCCTCGATTCGGTCGTTCGGCCCCTACAATGAGTTTGGAGGAGACTCGTCAGCCGTCTTGTCTCATCCCGGCTGAATATCCAGAACTCGTCCCGCGCGATCGCGGTGCGAAACCTGCTTTCGAGCCTCTTCCCGGTCCGAAGAAACCAACGACGAGCCCCGGGATTCGTCCGCCATGTTCGGAACGAATCGCCGGAGTGACCGTTCACGTCTTCGATTTTACGCTCCCACACTCCACGGTGAGCACCATGCCGATCTATCAACTGCGCGAGCCGTTCAGCGCGTGCAGTCACGGTCTCTGGTTGTTGATGACCATCCCGGCGACCTTGATCCTCTGGCGACGCTGCGGCGGGAATCGTTCCAAGCAACTCAGCCTGCTCGTCTTCGGACTCTGCCTATCGGCCTGCTATCTCGGCAGCGCGCTTTATCACGGGGTCCGCGCGGGCAAGGACGGCATCGACTTTTTCGAGCGACTCGATCATGTGGGTATCCATTTGTTGATTGCCGGGAGCTACACTCCTCTGGCCTGGAACCTGATGAAAGGCCGTTGGCGTTGGGGAACCTTGCTGGCCGTCTGGACGGCCACGTTCGTCGCGTCCGGACTGCTTCTCGCCAACGTCCGGCTCCGCGGGGGGCTTGCGACCTGCGAATACCTCGCGCTGGGATGGGGGGCGTTGATCTGCATTCAGGAGATCGCGCGGACACACCCGGACCGGTCGTTGCGTCCATTGGTGATCGGCGGGGTGCTTTATTCCGTCGGAGCCCTGCTGAACGTCATGAAATGGCCTATGATTTGGCCGGGAGTCGTCGGCCCGCACGAGGTCTTCCATCTCTGGGTCATGGCGGGGAGCTTCGCGCACTTCTGGTTCATGCTGACGGTCGTGGTACCGATCGCATGTTCGAGTCGACGCACGGGAAATCCGATGGTTCCGGTTTGGGTCCGGAATGACCGATGATGAATGACCGATGATGGATGACCGCTCTCCCCGGCTGTGCGGGGAGGGTAAAGGGTGATGGGCTTGCGTTTCGCTCGACGCTTCGGACGAGCCCGCGGGTCATTCTCGGACCCCGCAACCCTTTCCCTTTCCTCGGCGTACCGGGACGAGGGCGATCGTCTCAGAGCCTGTCCGGGAAGTTTCCCGGAGAAAAACGATGGCGGATGACCAATGACCAATGGCCGATGACCGATGCGAGAAAACCGGCGGGAGAACGCCGCATTCGCACTTTCCGATCCGTCATCAGCCATCCGTCATCAGCCATTTCCTAGCCAATTCCTTTCCGGACAGACTCTCAGGATTCTTCCGACCGTATTCCGCGACCGAAGTCAAACTCCGGATCGATCGTGTGGCTACCACGGCTTGCAAACGGCCGGAACGGGATCGCGCGCGCGGCAAAAATTCGCCGATCGAGACCGACCCTTCCGGATCGTCAACACCAACTTTTCATCAGCCCGA
>JAYUFP010000880.1:0-3247 GCA_043738665.1 Isosphaeraceae bacterium | reverse complement strand
CACGGGGCGAGTACGACCCGTGGCACCCTTTCCCCTCGAAGACAGCCGCTAACGACCACGGTTTTTGCTCAACTTATTGCTTCGCTGCGCCTTAGTCCCACCTCAGACCTGCCCCGGGTAGCGCTGTCGGAGCGATTCCAGAAGGGCCGAAAGTTTCTTGGTCTGAGCCACATTCACCAAAGCCGCCAGATGTCCTTCCACGGCCACCCCGTTCAGATCTCCTGAGCGGTGGAGGTCGATCGCCTGCGTCAGCGCTTCGAGCCCGAGTTGCGGGTCGGGTTCGCCCTTGGCGTTCTTGATCGAATTGATCGCCGACCCTGCCAGGAAGAGGACGTTTTGCGCGGTCCCCCGTGCCTCCAGGTCTTGAAGGTTGAGGATGATGTTCCCCTGGTCGAGACCCCCTGCGCGGGTGATCATCGTCGGCCGGATGCCGTCGACGGGGCAGGTGAGGGCGAGCTCGCTCGCCTCCCACTCCTGGCCGTAGGGGCGGATGAACGGCGACCCTTGCTTGACTGGGGCCGTCTGGCGGAAGTCAATGCCGTCGAGCCTCGCGAGGAAGTCGATGACCTCGCGCCAGATCGAACGTGTGTAAACGCCGATCCCCGCATTGTGTCCGTAGATCGCCGGAGGGTTCTCGAGGTGCTTGGTCGCGTCGCGGACAGCCCGCACGGTTCCGCCCGCGTACGTCTGGCTGAACATCACGCCCGTGGCCCCGGCGTCGAGCACGGCGAAGACCGTGTTCACGACCTCATCGGGAGCACCGGTGACGTGCGGCGCAAACACCAGTCCCAGTCCGCCGCGGTTCGACTTCACCCGCTCGATCGCCTTGACCGCGCGCCGCGTGCGCTCGGCGACCGGCGAATAGTCGAGGTTCGGATAAAGGTCTTCGTCTTCTTTGATAAACATCAACAGTCGGCTGCCGGCGACCTCGCCGACGAGTTTCTCGACGTCATCGGGGGTGATCCCGGCGGTCGGCTTCAAGATCGTGCCGAACGCGGGCTGGTCGGCGGCGAACCCGGTCTTCTTGCGGATCTCGATCGGCCCATAAGAGGGACCGGGAAACGTCTTGAGGACGTCCGGGGGCATCGTCAGGGCGACGAGCCGGGCGTCCTGATTTTCATACATGTCGAAGATGACCGCGCCGGCGAGGGTGTGCAGAATGTCGCACGAGGTCACTTTCCCGTCGGGCTGCCGCATCATCTTCAACGGGAACGCGACGTGCAGGATGCCGATCTTGCCGGAGGAGTCGAACGGGTCGGCCCCCGCCTGCTTCGCCGTGCAGGCTTCGAGCAGCGACCCTTTGGGAGGGTTCTTGATCCCGCTGGTGGCATGATAGGCGATTTCGGCGACGGCCTTTTCGAGCTTCATCGTGCGGAAGGCGAAGAAGTAGGTGGCGACGATGTGCTCGGGGACGCTCGGCGGCGGGTCTTCCGCGAGGCGGTCGGTGACGACCTTGCGGAGGAGGACCTCGCGCGCGTCGAAGTCGTGCCGGAGTTGTCCCATCGTCGCCGAATCCACGGTTTTCAACACGCGACCACCCTCAACAGAGAAGTTCGACCCCCGGAACAAGAATCGCGGGAGGGGCCGCCCCGCACAGGGGCACAAGATACCCGCCGGGAGCCCGAATTGCACAGGAAACGCCCGCCGCCAAGAGGATTGCAAAGTCGAGAAGTTCTGGAAACGTCGCATGCAATCTCACCGCGGAGATCGCGGAGAACGCAGAGATGAGAAACGAGAAGAAACGGAACGAGAGCGGATTCGCCAACTTTTGTCTCGTTTCCGATCTCCGTCCGCGTTCTCCGCGATCTCCGCGGTTAATCAGCGTTTTGACTTTGCAATCCTCCCGCAGCCCCTGAGGTCTCGGAAAACTCGCACTAGCCGTGTCCGGCGATTTTCGTTAAAGTCCCGCCGCCCGAGGGATAGAGGCTCCGGCTTTTCTCTGCTCGCCCCGGGTCATCTCGCGCTGCATCTCTCGGATCGCGATATAACAACCCCACGATGGCCAGATTCGTCTCGTTTTGCCGGGTCGGTCTTGCGCCGTTCCCGACTGTTCTGAGGACTCGCGACGGACCGCGGGTCGGAAGACGGTCGGACGCTCGAAGCCCTGGCCGCGGCGAAGGAGCTTTCCCCATGCGACTCGACGTGAACATGCGCAACACCCTTGGAGTCGTGCTGGCCGCCGGCCTCCTGACCTTGATGGGTTGCACGCACAACTACTACTACACGCCCCCCGGAGCGATCGGCCCGTGCGCCCCGGTCACGGTCCTCCCGGGTCCGACGGCAAGCACCGTCCAGACCTACGGTTACGGAGATGTTTGCGAGGTTCCGACCCAGGTGATCGGAGGGGGAGCGGTGGTCGCGGGACCGCCCTTGACGACCTCACCGGCACTCACCGGCGCAAGGCCGCCGCGAGTGGTCCTGAGCGATCCCATGGGACGAAACCGCAACCGAGGCGTCTGGCACCGACCCGACCCGGAAAGCAGCCTCGCCACAACCCGAGTCGAGGGAGCCCTCGACGACCCGACGGTCACCCGCTGAGCCCGAATCGGCCGTCCTCAACAAACGACATCCCTTGTCCCGCCCTGCGCCGCTCCACTAGAATGAGGACCGCGAAGGCGAATCCCGGCACGTTCGGGCGATTAGCTCAGTTGGTTAGAGCGCCTGCTTTACACGCAGGATGTCGGGGGTTCGAGTCCCTCATCGCCCATTCCGCAAGTCTAGTTGAGACAATGACTTGTGGCAATAATTTTGGATTAAGAAATTAGTGGTTTCTGGTTCGCCGAACTGAAACTCGCTCTGCATCAATCATAAATCCTTTCTATACAAAGTCTTCCGCGCGAACCAAAACCACAACCCTCTTGATCGCCTGTTCACTATTCTGCGTGATATGTGACTTTCCATTAAATTTCCACCAAACGGTTCTGTGCCCCACTCAAGCAAACGTGCGAACATGGGTTCCCGGCCCGTATCGCGCTCGTTCTTTAACCATCTGGTGATGGGCCGCATGTCTGCGGGTCATTCTGCTTACGCAGCCGCTTTCCGTCTGGTCTTCTCTGCCAACAGGAAGCCGAACAGCGGATTTGCCTCCCCCATCCTCTAGCTCGCTTAGACCAAAAGAAAAAGGCGACGTCTTCGCCGAGCGAGGTGCGGTCGTCTTGGGGTAACGGAGGTTGATTAGTTCAGGGAGAAGGGCATCCAGTTAGCACGCTCGTCGGCATTCGGAAACACGGAAAGCGACTTTGTGTCC
>JAYUFP010000879.1:0-3249 GCA_043738665.1 Isosphaeraceae bacterium | reverse complement strand
GAGATCGAGATGCCGGTCAGAGTCGTCCCGCTGACGTTGTTGATGACGAAAAACGAATTGTCAAGGCTCACACTGTAGCCCGCCGAGACGTTCGCGATTAATCCCGCGTTTGCCGGAGCGGCCAGCCCTGTCAAGAGGACGCCGACGACCAGTCCCAATCCTGCAAATTTCGAGCGCATGTCTTCTCCTCAATTGTCCCTTTTCGACCCTTTCGAGGTAACCCGGCTTTCCACCTCACGGATGGCCTCGGGCTAGATCATGTCTACCAAAGCGACAATACCTCGCCCTTGAGTCATTGAAAGCCGGATAAGTTCGCAAAAGTCGAAATGTGTCCTGAACGAAACCACCCTCAGCCAACGTGAGGGTAATCGTTTGTTACCAGATCGATCAATTCGAATCAAACAAAAAAGATCGATCGGATATTTCCGTCAACATTTCCGTCACGTCGAAGAATTTGAATTCATAAGCGATCAAGTGATTGCCTCTGCGGCGACGAGGGCATTGGCCGACCCTGTAATGCCGCCGTCGTCGCCTGGAACGAGCAACCTTTTCTCCGTGGTCGCAGTTTGTTACCATTCAACGTCCGACTGCGTGGAATTGATCTGAGGTGTGATCTTTTCCCGAACCGGCGTCATGAATATGCATCGCGCCGCCGCCCAGAGGTTTTGAGGACGACGATGATCATCGTGCTGAAGCCGCACCCGACCCCCGAGACCATCCGGCACGTCCTCGAACGGATCGTGGAGCTCGGCTTGACTCCGCACCTCAGCCAGGGGGTTTCGAGGACGATCATCGGCGTGATCGGCGATGAAGACAAGCTCCAGGTTGAACCCTTGCAGGCCATCCCCGGAGTCGAGCAGGTCGTGCCGATCCTCAAACCATTCAAGCTTGCGAGCCGGGAGTTCCACGACGCCGAGTCCATTTTCGAAATCAAAGGCATTAAGATCGGCGGCGGACACCTGGCGATGATCGCCGGGCCTTGCGCGATTGAAGGGGAGGCGGTCCTCAACGAGATCGCCGGCAAGGTCCGCGAGGCCGGGGCCAATATCCTTCGCGGCGGGGCGTTCAAGCCGCGCACCAGTCCCTATAGCTTTCAGGGGCTCGGTGAAGACGGCCTGAAGATGCTCAAGGCCGCCGGGGAGCGTTTCGGGATGCCGGTCGTGACCGAGGTCATGGACCCCAGGCAGGTCGAACTGGTCGAACGCTACACCGACATGTTCCAGATCGGTGCCCGGAACATGCAGAATTTCGACCTCTTGAAAGAGGTCGGCAAGACGCGGACGGCCGTCTTGCTCAAGCGCGGGATGAGTGCGACGGTCAAGGATCTGTTGATGTCGGCCGAGTATATCCTGGCCCAGGGCAATCGTAGGGTCATCCTTTGCGAGCGCGGAATCCGGACGTTTGAGGACGCGACGCGGAACACGCTCGACCTCTCGATCGTCCCGAACGCGAAGGCGATGAGCCACCTGCCGATCATCGTCGACCCCAGCCACGCGACGGGGAAGCCGGCGTTGATCCCGGCGATGGCCCGCGCCTCGGTCGCGGCCGGGGCGGACGGCGTGCATATCGAGGTGCATTCCTGCCCCGAGCAGGCCCTTTCGGACGGCCCGCAGGCCCTCCTGCCCAAGCAGTACGCGGTGTTGATGGATGAGCTGCGTCAGCTCGCCGAGGTCATGGGCAAAACGATCGACGTGTGTGAAGGGGTGACGGTCTGATGCGAGTCTTGTTCATCGCCGGCAACTGGAAGATGAATCCCGCGACGAGCGCGGCGGCGACCTCACTGGCGGAGGCGGTGAAGTCGGGCGTGGGACAATCGGCCGACGTCCGCGTCGCGGTCTGCCCGCCGGCCGTTTTCCTGCACGCCGTCGACAAGGCCCTGGAAGGCTCCCCGATCGGGCTCGGCGGCCAGAACATGCACTGGAAGGCCGACGGCGCGTACACCGGCGAGACCTCCGCCGCGATGCTCCAGGACTCAGGCTGCACCCATGTGATCCTCGGCCACAGCGAACGTCGGCACGGCATGGGAGAGACCGACGCCCAGGTCAACTCCAAGCTCCACGCCGCGCTCGACGCCCGCCTGATCCCGATCGTCTGCATCGGCGAGACGCGGGAAGAACGCGAAGCCGGACAGACCGAGGACGTCGTTCGCGGTCAGCTCATGGGCTCGCTCGCGGCGATCTCGGCCGAGCGAATCGGCGGGATCGTCCTCGCCTATGAGCCGGTCTGGGCGATCGGCACCGGCCTCACGGCGACTCCCGCGCAGGCGCAGGATGTTCACGCGTTCATCCGAAGCCGGCTCGAATCCACCTACGACGCGGCGACCGCGGGGCGGGTCGTTGTCCAGTACGGGGGAAGCGTCAAGCCGGACAAGGCCCTGGAACTGCTGAGCTGCCCCGACATCGACGGCGCGTTGGTCGGTGGGGCGAGCCTGAAGGCGTCGGACTTCCTCGGCATCTTCACCGCCGCGCAGGCCGCGACCGTGATCAAGAAGTCGCGTTGACCGCGACGCCGAATCACTTTTGAAACTTTATCACGAACAGTCCCCATCCCCGACCAAAGGACCCTGGCCGTGGCCATCCTTACCGCGATCCTGAACACCATTGTCATCCTGCTCAGCCTTTTCATGATCTGCCTGGTTCTGATCCAGCGCGGCAAGGGGGGAGGACTCGCCGGAGCGTTCGGCGGGGTCGGCGGGTCGAGCGCCTTCGGCACCAAGTCGGGGGACGTTTTCACGCGGGTGACGATCGTCGCCGCGATCGCGTGGTTCATCCTCAGCCTGATCCTGGTCGTCCTTTACAATCAGCCCCGCGCTTCGGCGTTCGGCGCCGGCCCGACGACCGGGGCCTCGAAGGAAGTCACGCCGAAGGCCGGCGAGAAAGCAAAAGTTCCCGCGGGTAAGAACGTTCCCCCGGCGATTCCCGTCCCGGCGGGCGCTGCTCCGGCACCGGCAGGCGCCCCTGCCGCCGCGCCGCCGGTGAATGTCCCCGCGATCCCGGATGCGGTGCCGGCTCCCAAGGCGAAGTGAATCGAGGAAGATGACCACGCCGCTTGCCGGGAGGGCGCGGCTGACGTGATGAAAAGTTGGCGTTGACATCGCAGGACGGCCGTTCTTGTATCAGCGTGTTTTAGTTGCGCCAGAGGCAATGATGTCGCAGTCGACCGATCCTTTTCCCCCCCTTGCGAAGGGAGGGTTAGGGGGTGGGGCGTGCGACTGGGCAGTCGAAACGACGACCCGTCTCGCGAAACAGA
>JAYUFP010000878.1:0-9842 GCA_043738665.1 Isosphaeraceae bacterium | reverse complement strand
ATGACCAATGGCCGATGACCGATGCGAGAAAACCGGCGGGGAAACGCCGCATTCGCTCTTTCCGATCCGTCATCAGCCATCCGTCATCAGCCATTTCCAAGCCAATTCCTTTCCGGACGGACTCTTAGCTTCGTTCATGCCAAGAAGGGAAATCTGCCGGCGGCAATCGACGCCCAGCGGCGATCAGTCCGCATCATGGCGAAACTTCTCGAGGCAAATCCCGGCGACAGTCAACGGCGCCGAGGCCTGGGAGGCGGCTTCAACAACATCGGCGACCTAGAGCTTGCAAATGGCGACATTGCCGCCGCCCTCGCGAGCTATACGATGGCCAAAGAGCGGACTGAGCCGCTGGTCAAGGCTCAACCGCGCGTCGAATTCCACGAATTCGGACTCGCATTCAGCTTGGCCGGACTCGGTCGCGCCCATTCGCGACTCGGCAAATTCCAGGAAGCCGCCGACGAGTTGCGAACGTCGAACGCGATCTGGCATCGAGTGTCTCTATCGACGCTCGAATCAAACGACTCCTGCGCCGGTAACCATGCCCTTCTTGCCGGGCCGAGGCGAAGCGCGCGGTCGTTGATCTGGGAAAACCCATGTCCGCGGGTTACCGCACGATCAGCGAATTACGCTCCGACGTCGATTTCAAGGCCCTCAAAGGGCGAAACGACTTCGAAGGTCTGCTCATGGACCTTGCGTTCCCTCCCGATCCGTTCTCGCTCAGCCGCTGAAGGCCCCGACCCACGCCATTCCGCGGCTCCCAAGCCGACTGCGTCATCCCTTTTCCGATTTCAAGGACGCACAATTCAGGGATCATTGGCCGGCTCCCGGCGCCAGAAGACCCGTGTACCTATAAGTTTCGGCTTGACTTCCTCACAATCGGCTGGTGCGGCGGCCGGTGGTTAGGAAGGGTTAAGCCGTGGAATCACGAGTGCGATTCGCGAGGTCGAAGCCGGTCACCACCTTGTTCACCTCTACGGGCCTCTAGTGGGGTTCTTCCGGACAAGGCCGGAATCCTCGAATTTGCATAGGCGCTCGTTACTTCCGGCGATGGCCATTCACCACTGTGAATTGGTAGGCCTACCGGTCATTCATGCCCATCGCAACAGCGCCCCCGCGGGGTTCATCAGTCGGCTGCCGTCCGGTCCGGATCGAGCATCCATCGATTGAGTTTTTCCATGTCGTTGCGAACCGTGAATGAGGCGACGACCAGTACGATGGCCAGAATGCCGCTGACGACAGGCACCAGATACATCGCCGAGTGCAGCCCCGCGGCGCGGAACGGCTCCAGCGTCGTCCTCGATAGAGTTGCGACACCGGCCGCCGTCGCCTCGCTTCGCGTAAATCGTTCACTGAGAAAGCCGGTGATCACGGGGCCGAACGACGCGCCGAAGACGTACATCGCACAGAAATAAAGCGCCATCGCCGTCCCGCGCAACGACGGCTCGATCACGTCTTGAATGGTGGAATAGACCGTGCCGTAATACACGAACATCAAACCGGTGCCGATCGCCATGAAGAGGCCGAAGCTCAGCAGGTGGCCCGGCAGGGCGTTAAGCGCCAGATAGCAGAAAGGCCCGGAGACCAAAAACGCCAGGGCACCGAAGAGAAGCCTGCCATTGACGTTTCTGCGGCGGGTAAGGTCGCCGACATAGCCGCCGATCAAGAGCCCGGGAATCCCGGCGAGTGCGAGCAATGTCGACAGGCGGCCGGCGTCGATCAGGCTGACGCCGTGATAACGCATCAGGTAGGGCATCTGAAAGGCAGAGATCGCATACATGTTGAAGTTGTGCAAAGCGCCGGACAGGATGATCCAACACATCGTGGGTGTGGCCATCACCAAAACATAGGGCGAGCCCTCGCGTTTTCGCGAGCCGACACTGTGGGCTTCTTTCGTGCCGCGCGTCGGTTCGCGGAGAAGAGAGGCGCAGATCGCGCAGATAAGGCCTGGCGCTCCGGCCACGAAAAACGCCCGACGCCAGCCATAGTTCGCCGCGACCTGGCTGCTGACCAGATAACTCAGGGCGACGCCCACGGGAAGGCCCATCATGAAGATCGACATCGCCTTCGCGCGCTGCTGAGCCGGGTAAAGGTCGCCGATCAGCGACGCCGAAGCGGGGGCGCAGGTGGCCTCGCCCACACCGACCCCTAAGCGTACAAGGAATAGTTGCCCGAAATTACGCGTAAGCCCGGCCGCCGCCGTCATCAGGCTCCAGAAAAAAACGCCCCACGCCAGGATCCGCGTCCGACTGGAGCGGTCGGCCAGACGCCCCATCGGCACCCCGATCACCGCGTAAAGCAGGGTAAAGGCCGTCGCAAGCCAGCCGACCTGAATATCGGTCAACCCCCACTCTTTGCGGATCGGCTCGGCGAGGACGCCGCCGATCTGCCGGTCGAAGAAATTCATCGCGTTAATCAGAAACAGGATGGACAGCGCGTAACTTGATCCCCATCGGGTCATCAGGGATTTCCCTTTCACCATACGATCCGGGTTAGCGGTTTCGGCACGATTTCAACCAAACGGCCGCCGCGCGTGGGGGTTCGTCTTTCAACGCCCCGGAGGTCTCCATCACAATGACCGAGCCGTAAGGGTAGGGAAGGTCGCCGGACGCGCGAACCGAGGCGGCCGCAACATTTCCGA
The DNA here is from genome assembly GCA_043738665.1 of Isosphaeraceae bacterium. Classification (GTDB taxonomy): domain Bacteria; phylum Planctomycetota; class Planctomycetia; order Isosphaerales; family Isosphaeraceae; genus JAYUFP01. The sequence goes on along the minus strand of JAYUFP010000878.1, from coordinate 7,204 downwards.
AAACCGTAACCACCTGCTGCTTTTCGAGGCGATCGACCGTGCGCAGGATCTCGAATGTCTTCGCGTACTCTTTAGGGAAGCCAACGCGATCCTCGCCGGGCGCGGACGGCTCCCCGCCGCCGGCGACGGCGTTTTCCACCGCGTGAGCGGTCATTGATCGCCGTTCTCGCGAAACCGTGGCGGAAACTGTAGAGCGGTGCGCCATGAGTGATGCCGAGAAAGGGGTGGCTGACCCACCCTACCAAGGACACCGGAGGAAGGCCTCGTCGTCAATCCGCGGGCGACCACCGCGGAATCCATTGACAGCCGAACGAAAACCAACACCACCCCGGAATCCATTGTGAGCCTGACCCTAACTGCCGACCCCGACGAGCTCACGGATCGGTTCACCCTTCTCGATGAGATAGGTTGGCCTCCCGGCCCGGTCCTCGAAGACGACCGAGCGGGAGTCGATGCCGAGGTGGTGGTAAACCGTCGCGGCGACGTCCTGCGGAGTGACCGGTCGATCGACGACGTGTTCACCTTTGGAACTGCTTCGGCCGATCACTTGGCCCATCTTCATCGACCCGCAGCCCATCAGGACGCTGAAGGCGTTCCCCCAGTGGTCGCGGCCGGCGTCCTTGTTCATGCGGGGGGTTCTGCCGAACTCGCCCATCGCCACGACGAGGGTTGAGTCGTACAGGCCGCGGGCGATGAGGTCTTCGATCAAGGCGGCGATGGCCTTGTCGAGGGGCGGGATGAGTTTTCGCGCTCCGTCCTCGGTCGTGAGCTGAGGCTTGGTTCCGTGGTGGTCCCACGGCACGCAGTTGACCGTCACGAACGGCGTTCCCGCCTCGACAAGTCGCCGGGCCAGCAAGGCGCTCTGACCGAAGGTATGCCGGCCGTAGCGGTCGCGGAGCTTTGGGTCTTCTTCGGTGATGTCGAACGCGGCGGCGACGTCCTTGCCGGTCAGCATCTCGAAGGCGCGCTGGTAGTAGGCGCTGCTGTCTTGAAGCTTGGGATCGGCCTCGCGGCGAAGTGTGTCCAGCGACTCCAGCATGCGGCGGCGGTCGGCGAGGCGGTCGAGGGAGAGGCCCGGAGGCGTCGTCAGGTTCCTGACGCGAAACTTCGCGTCGTTGGGGTCGGAATCGACGACGAACGGGTTGGCGGAGCCGCCGAGATAGGCCGCGTAGTGGAAGAGGTTGTCCGTCCCCCCTCGGAGGTTCGGCACGGCGATGTAAGACGGCATTCCCGGCCGTCGCGCGGCCTTCAGGCGGGCGACCGCCGCGCCCATCGCGGGCCTGCGCTGAACGGTGTTATCGGGGGCGTTGAAGGCCGGGCCTTCGTACCCGGTCAGCATCCAGTGGTTGCCCTTGGTGTGGTCGCCGGTGCCGTGGTTGACCGACCGGATGATCGCGAGCTTATCCATCAGCTTCGCTTGTTCGGGCATAAGCTCGCCGAACCGGACGCCGGGGACGTTCGTGCGGATCGCGCCGAAGGGGCCTCGGAAACCGCCGGGAGAATCGGGCTTGGGGTCCCAGGTCTCCATGTGACCCGGCCCGCCGCTGAGCCAGAACAGGATCACGCTGCGGTTCGAGTTGGGGGCACTTGCACCCGACGCGCGCAGTTTTAACAACCCGGGCAAGGCCAGGCCGCCGAGGCCGAGTACCCCCGCCTGGAGGAAGCTCCGCCGCGTCAAGCCGTCGCAGTCCCGGGCGCTGTTTCCGAAGACCTTCCACATTGCGGAGACTCCAGGGGCGTCGCGTCGCGGATGAATCCTATCATATTATCGTCGTGTCTTGTAGGGTCCGCTATTGCGGACCGTCTCCCGTCCGAGACTTTGCCGAGGATGGTCCACCATAACGGACCCTACAAAATTCGGCAAATTCATTTACGCCAAGACCTTGTCCACGACCCGACCGCGGACGCCCGTCAGACGTTGGTCGAGCCCTTTGTAGAAGTAGGTCAGGTGGGTGTGATCGAGCCCGAGCAAGTGCAAGATCGTGGCGTGGAAGTCGGAGACGTGGCAGCGGTCCTCGACGGCGTTGAAGCCGAGCTCGTCGGTCGCTCCGATGGCTTGCCCCCCCTTCACTCCCGCGCCCGCCATCCACATCGAAAACCCGTAGGGATTGTGGTCGCGGCCTGGCTTGTCGACGCCTTCGCTGGTGGGGGTCCGTCCGAACTCGCCGCCCCAGATGATCAGGGTCTCGTCGAGCAGGCCGGAGCGCTTCAGGTCGGTGAGCAAGGCGGCGACGGGCTGGTCGGTTTCCCCGGCGTGGATCGTGTGGTTGCGGATGCAGTCGGAGTGTCCGTCCCAGGTCTCTTCGAGGTGCCCCCCGCCCGAGTAGAGCTGAATGAATCGGACCCCGCGTTCGATCAGGCGGCGGGCGAGCAGGCACTTGCGGCCGAAGTCTCGCGTGCGGTCGTCGTTGAGACCGTACATCTCGCGGGTGTGAACGTCCTCGCGGTCAAGGTCGACGACCTCCGCCGCGGCGGTCTGCATCCGGTACGCCAGCTCATACGATTGGATTCGCGCGGCGAGCTCGGTCTCCTCGGCGTGCGAGGCGAGGTGTTCGCGGTTGAGCGTCTGCAAGAGGTCGAGGGTCTCGCGCTGACCGCGATTGGACGTCCCTTCGGGGGTCGCGAGGTCGAGGATCGGCGAGCCTTTGCCGCGGAAGAGAGTTCCCTGGTAGGCGGCGGGGATGAACCCCGAGGTCCAATTCGATGCGCCGCTGATCGGGCCGCCGCGGGGGTCGGTCATCACGACGAACCCGGGGAGGTTCTCATTCTCGGTGCCGAGCCCGTAGCTCAGCCACGACCCCATGCAGGGCTTGCCGATCAACACGCTCCCTGTGTTCATTTGCAAACACCCCGACGCGTGCGCCGCGGTGTCGGTGTGGAGCGAGCGAATCACGCAGAGGTCGTCGGCGAACTTCGACGTGTGGGGGAAAAGGCTGCTGATCTCCAGACCGCTCTGCCCGTGCTTCCGGAACGGGAACGGCGAGCGCATCAGCTTCCCGATGGGTCGGCCGTTGGAGCCGACCGTGGTCGAGCCTTGATAAAACGTGCCGTGATACTTCTCGAGCACGGGCTTGGGGTCGAACGTATCGACCTGGCTGGGTGCCCCGTTCATGAACAGGAAGACGACGTGCTTGGCCTTGGCCGCGAAGTGTGGCGCTTTGGGGGCGAGTTGATACGTGGCGGTGGCGGGCGTATCGGCGGCGTTCGCTCTGGCGCTGAAGAATCCGTCACGCGAGAGGAGGTCGATCAACGCGAGCCCGGCGAACCCGCCGCCGACTTCCCAAAGAAACTCGCGACGCGACCGTCCGCAAGGCGTCGGGTTCGGGCCGTAACGCGTTGACGGTTCCATGATCGGGCCTTTACTTGTAGGGTCCGCTATCGCGGGCCATCTTCGGGCAACGACTCAGGATGATCCTGGTGTCCATGACTTCGACAATGTCTCGGACGGAAGACGGTCCGCAATGGCGGACCCCACGAAATTCGCGATTCGGCATGCCGATACGACCCGCGGCACGCTCGATCAGTCCATGAAAACGTCTCTCTCCGGGTGTTGCTTTTACGCGACTCAGTCGGGATAAACGAACTCGTTGGAGTTGAAAAGCGCCCGACAGGCCTGGACCAGCGCGGCGTGCCGCGCGACGGCCGCGGGCTGCTTCGCCTCTCCCATTCTCTCCTCGGTTTCCCGGTCGAGAAACGCGACGATTCCCTTCAACTCGGCGTCGGTGGGCGGTCGGCAGACGGTGAGCAGGAAGGCCCGACGGACTTGCTCCGACGCGTCAGACCCCACCTCTCGCTCCAACCGTGAAGCGAAATGGTCGGCCTGGCGGTTGCCGAAGTCTCCGTTGAGCAGGGAGAGGGCCTGGGTCGGCACGCTCGTGACGTTCCGCTTCGCCGTCGAACGCGTGGTGTCGCAGAAGTCGAGGAGTTCGAGCATCGGCACGACGAGTGACCGCTTGATGAACGCATAGATCGTCCGGCGGGACGCGGTGGCGTCGTCCGAGGAGACCCAGACCTTGTCCGGGTCGCTGTTCCCTTCAAGGGCCTCGGGCGGGACATACGGATAAACGCTCGGCCCGTACATCGTGCGGTCGAGCCGACCGGACGCCGCGAGCGTGGAGTCCCGGATCGCCTCGACTTCGAGACGCCGATAGGGCCTCCGCCAGAGCAACAGGTTGTCCGGGTCTTCCGCGGCTTGCGACGCCCGGTTCCGCGTGCTCATCTGATAGGTGGCACTCGTAAGAATAAGCCGATGCAGCTTTTTGATCGACCAGCCGTGCTCGACGAACCGCGAGGCGAGCCAGTCGAGCAACTCGGGGTGTGTAGGGGCTTCGCCCATCGTCCCGAAGTCGCTCGAAGTGCGGACCAGACCGACGCCGAAATGCCCCTGCCAGACGCGGTTCACGATCACCCGGGCCGTCAGCGGGTGATCGGGGCTCGCGACCCACTTCGCCAGCGCGAGGCGACGACCCGACGTCTTCCGCCCCGGAGACCGCTCGGGGATTCCGGGCTGTTTCTCCGCGAGAACCGAGGGAACGCCGGGCTTCACGGCCGGCCCGGGAGTGAGGGCCTGGCCGCGAAGCAAGAGGTGGGTCGCCGCCGGCGCGACTTCCGGCTCCTGAAGGAAATAGCCTTGCGGAAGGTCGGGCGTGGCTTTACGAAGCTGGCGGATCGTCGTTTCCATCGCGACGATCTTTGCGGCCCGTTCGGGCGAGCCGGGACGCGTTTTCGCCTCGGCCAGCGACCGTTCCGCGTCGGCGATCTTTGCATCACGTTCGGCTTGGGCCTGGATCTGTGACTCGGTCCCGATCGGCCTCGCCACCTCGTCTCGGCCTTTCCGCGGTCGTTGCAAGGGCTGGAAGACGGCGACCATCCGGTAATAGTCGTGCTGGGTCAGCGGCTCGAACTTGTGGTTGTGGCAGCGGGCACACGCCAACGTCAGGCCGAGGAAGACCTCGGAGGTGGTGGCCACCACGTCGTCGAGCTGGTCGGAGCGGTCCTGCGCGGGGTCGGCGGGCTCGTCGTCCCACGGTCCCATGCGATAGTAGCCGGTCGCGACCAGAGTCTCGGCGCTGACCTGTCCGTCGGGCAATTCATCCCCGGCGAGTTGCTCGATGGCGAAGCGGTCGAACGGCTTGTCGTCGTTGAAGGCACGGATGACGTAGTCGCGATACCGCCAGGCGAACGGCTTGGCGGCGTCGCGTTCATACCCGTTGGACTCGGCGAACCGCACAAGGTCCAGCCAGTGCCGCCCCCAGCGCTCGCCGTAAGTGGGACGGCTCAACAGGTCATCGACGAGCCGGTCCCAGGCGTCGGGGACTTTCCCGTACGCATCCAAGAACGCCTCTTGCTCGGCGACGGTCGGCGGCAGACCTATCAAATCCAGGTAGAGCCGTCTCAACAATGCCCGCGCCCCGGCGGGCGTTGCCGGGGACCACCCCTTCTCTTCAAGCCCCGCCAGCACGAACCGGTCGATCGGGTTCCGTGCCCAAGCGTGATTCTTGACCTCGGGAACCGGAGGAGTGCGCACCGGCTGGAAGGCCCAGTGTTCGCGGTCTTCTTTGGTCACCAGCGCGTCGTACCCGGCCAGGTCGGTCGGGGCTTTCGCCGCCTTGCGAGGCTCCGCCGCCTGCGTCGCGAAGGGCGCGATCAGGCCGAGAAACAGCGGCAGGCACGCCGTTGAAAAACCGAGAGTCCATTGGCTCATGAGCCGACCCCTATTTCGCCGCGACGCGCGCGCCCGGAACACGTTCACGACGACGACCCCGCGTCGGAACGTGTTTAACCGACCTTAAACCACGGTCGTCATGAAGGCAAGGGCGAACAGGAGGGTGAACGTCGCCGGGCGGCAGCACGTCGGGGGGAGTCTCCGCCTTCCGGCTGGACCATGACCGGCGGCTCCTCGTTCCGCGCCGCCGACAGCGGGTTCGCCTCCTTGGGTGTCGGGAGCATCACCGGCGACACCAGCATGCGGAGGATAATTGGTGTCACGAGGATTTGACACCAATTGTTCCTGACACCAATTGTTCTCCCCAATTGTTCTCCAATTGTTCTGACACCAATTGTTCTCTTGGTCCATTTGGGCTTTTCAACTGGTTTGTCGGTCATTGTCTGTTCCAAAAGCAGATGTTCGCACGTCACTCGAAACAATTTACGTAGTTTACGTACACTGCCAATTGAATTCAAGGGGCGTACGTGGGAGGAATCGAGAGGTCTTACTTCGATTCCTCCCACATCAGGATTTAATAGGCGAACGGCTCGCTCGTGTTTTTGGCGTCTAAGCGAATTATCTTGATGTAGTGTTCACGAGGAAAAGTACCGCCCTTGTCTCGGTACTGAATCCCGCTCCCTGGTGACGATTGCCAACGGTCTCCTCCAAGCCGAGTTGCCTCCTGTTCGATTTGATTGTCGGTTGCGAAGGGGTTTTCCTTCACAAAGTCGACCAGTTTCGATCGACTAACGTCAATAACAACGTCTTCTTGCATTTTGTTGTCCTTATAAAAGAGAAGCTTGGAGAGGTCTGTACTTTCCGCAACTTCCTTCCCAAGTCTCCAAACCATCATGGGTAGACAAATGCCGGTCCGTACGGGACGATCGCGGTCACTACACCAAACGATCACCCCGGACGGAGCCGACCATGACATCATTACAGCGCGACACCGGAATCTGCCAGTGGTTCCCGCTTCTCGCCTCCGCTCTCGACCGGCGGTCCGCTCCGAGACTCGCCCTGCTGTTCCTCGGCGCGGTACTCGCTCGCGGCCGCAGGACCGTCACCGGTTGGATCCGCGCCGCCGTCTTGAGCACGCAATTCCGCCCGTGTTACACCGCGGTCGCGGCCGCCGGCAAGAAGGCGGACAAGGTCGCCGCACAACTTTTGATCGCCGTGATCAAGCCGCTCGTCAAGAACCTCGATCGGCTGACGTTCGCGCTGGACGACACCCCCACGCCGCGGTACGGGCCGCACGTCCAGGGTGCCGGCGTCCACCGCAATCCGACCCCCGGGCCTGCCGGTTCGCCTCATGTCTATGGCCATGTGTTCGTCGTCCTCGGGCTCCTCGTCACACACAAGTCATGGGGCACGATCGCGCTACCGCTTTTGGCACGGCTCTACGTCCGGAAGAAGGATTTGCCGGGCATCGACCCCAAGCACCGGCCCGAGTTCCGGACCAAGCTCGTCATGGCCGTCGAGTTGCTGCGATGGGCGTCG
>JAYUFP010000877.1:0-9853 GCA_043738665.1 Isosphaeraceae bacterium | reverse complement strand
ATGGAAACCAGAACCCTGGTTGGAGATTCGAGTCAACTCAATAAGATCCCCTGATCAACCCCCGACTCCGGTTCCGAAAAACCCCTCCCTCTGAGCCGGAGTACCGGGGGGAGGGCGATCGTCTGAGGATTCGTCCAGTGGAACAAATTGGTGTCAGAGTCCGTCCCGAAAGGAAATGGCTAGGAAATGGCTGATGACGGATGGCCGATGACCGATGCGAGAAAACCGGCGGGAAAACGCCGCATTCGCCTTTTCCGATCCGTCATCAGCCATTTCCAAGCCAATTCCTTTCCGGACGGACTCTAAGTCGCGTGAACTCAACCGGACGCCCGCGAGGGACGGGACGGGCCGCTCGGGGCATCGCGGACATCTTAAAATGTATTAATCCAGCCTTACATGAGGACTCGTGCGTCATCGGGTTGAATACCACTCGCGGCGGCCGGTTTACGGTTGCGGTAAAGCGTCGGGTCCACGCTGGCGGCCATCCGCGAGAAGTCGGCCCTGCCGCCTCTCACCCCGCATTGACAAAAGACTCGATTCGGGATAATTCTCCGTCTGTCAGGATGCGGCGGGCTCCGTGTTTCCCATGGAAGGGTTCACTCGGGCCATCCCCGACCGACCGCTCCGCGACTTTCAGCTCAGCTCTCGTCTCGCGACCGGCCGCGGTTGATCTTCTTCAACTTCGCCCCGTCCGCCGACCTGGGAACGGATGCCCGGAGGAGAGTCAGAGTCGATGCGGACCGACATACCCAACGTCACGTCCACGGCTGCCAGGACCGTCGCCAAGGTTCGCGCCGAATACCAGCGCGCCCGTCGCCGGTTTCTCGCACGTCCCCCGGCGCTTCGCTGGTCGATTGCCTTGGCCGTGCTCGCCGCCTTCGGCGGTTTGACTTACGCGGCGGCGACCGGCCTGCCGACGTCATCGACAACCTACGTCGCGCTGCGGTCGGGGACGCGCTTCTCGTCCGACGACCTCATCGCGATCACCAAGGCGCTCGACGCCAAACACCTCGATTACCGCTTCGACCACCAGAACCACGTCGAAGTCGCCGTCGACCAGGCGTCCGACGCCAACGACGCCCTCGCCAAGCTTGACGTCGGTCCGAAACGTCTGAATGATATTCGCAAGGAAGCACTCGCATCGAATGTGTTCGACCCGATGGGGGTCGGCGAGGAACGCCGGAAGCAGGCCGCGAACGAGTTTCTCGAAACGACGCTCCGCCGTCTTCCGGGGATCGTCAACGCCGTCGTGAAAGTCAACCGGCCCGCACCTCGGGGCGGGTTACGTGCGAACACGGCCGGGACGTCGGCGTTCGTCTGGATCGAGACCGAGAACGACCACGAACTCAGCAGTACGACCGTCGAACGCATCCAAACCATGATTTCCGGGGCCGAGCCCGAGATCAAACCCGGCGCCGTGACGGTCTTCGACACCACGGGTCGCAATTACCTCGACGCCCACAACCCGGCCCTCGGCGAGCAGGCCCACACCAAGGCCCGCGAGGAAGCGCTCAGGCAGGAGATCCTCGACAAGCTCGACCGGATCAAAGGCGTGGAAGTCTCGGTAAAGCTCGTGCCGGGACCGGTCATCCCGCCGCCGACCCCGCTCCCCCCTCTGCCTGTGGCGAAAGCCGTCGAGCCCGCGGTCGAGGCGGTGGAAATTCCGTTGCCGACGCTCTCGATGGGAGTGAATCAGCCGCTTGATTCCTCGGAGGAATCGCGACCTCCCGCACCCGTCCCGAAGCCCGAGCCCGCGGTCGTTCTTCCGCCGCCCGCTCCGTCACCCGCGCCGGTGCCTCCCAAGGCGAAGGTCTGGGTGAAGGTGCCCCGCGGCTATTACGTGCGTGCCGTTCGCGATAAAGACCCGTCACTCGAAGACTATCAGCCCCTGGTCGAACGGACCGAGAAGCTGATCATCACGGCGGTCCGCCACGTCGTCCCCCCGGGGCAGCTTGAAGAGCCGGTGGCGGTGAGCATCATTCCCGAAGACGTTCCGGAGCCGAAGGCGGCGTCGGCGGCGATCGATTCGAGGCGGAATCTTTCATGGTGGGTGCCTGCGGGGATCGCCGCGGCGGCTTCGGCGACACTGACTTTCCTGGCGTTCCGAACGTTCGCGGCGCGAAGGCCGCTGTCGCGGGCACTCGCCGACGAGCTGGGACGCGGGCGCGTCTACAAGATTGACGAACCTTCCGACGCCGGGGCGGAACCCGGCCCTTCGGAGCGGGTCCGCGAACTGATCCGCCTCAACCCGCAGGCCGCCGCGAGCGTGCTCCACCGCTGGACCGGTCATGGACAAGGAGAACCGATCGCATGACGCGACTGGAAACCTCAGCGCCAAGGCAGGCGTTAAGCCCGCTGGACCTTGCCGGTCTTGTCGATGACGACGGGCTCGGCGGCGAGACCTCGCCCTTGCGAAAAGCGGCGATCTTGCTCGTCTCGCTCGAACAGCCGCTGGCCTCGCAGCTTCTCGCACAGCTCGACCGTGCCGCGGTGGAGGCGGTGACTTTGGAGATCGCGCGGCTGGAACGGGTTGCTCCCGCGGAACAACAGGCCGTTCTTGAGGAATTTTACGGCTTGGGGCTCCGCAGACTCCGATTTGTCTTCGAAGATCTCGTCAAGATGGACGATACAGACATCAGAGAGGCGTACCACGACGAGGACGCCCCGGCCTGGGCCTTGGCCCTTGCCGGTGCCGCCCGGCCGTTGCGTGCGAAGGTTCTGGGGGCGCTTTCGGTCGATTCGGCCGAGGCGCTGGCTCAAGCCCTCGCCCACCTCGGACCGTTCCGCCTTAGTGACGCCGAAGCCGCGCAGGCCGACATCGCCGAACGACTTCGACGCCTCCACGACCACGGCCGCATCACTCTACCCGACCCGAACGGGCAGGAGGAAATCCTTGTCTAACCTCGTTGAATTCGACGACTTGGAACTTCTCGACGGCGGCGACCTTCGCGCCGTGTTCGAGCAAGTGAACTCCGAACAGATCCTCGACGCCCTTGTCGGCACCCGGATCGGGTTCCGTCAGCTCCTGCTGACGAAGCTCCCGGCGTCCTCGGCCAAGGTCCTTGAGGCCCGGATCGATACGCACGGCCCCGTCTCGTTCGAGTCGGTGCTGACCGCGCAGCGCGTCGTCGTCGACACCCTTTGCCGCCTGAGCAGGGCAGGGGTGGTCGCGTTCGACGACCCCGAAGACATGGTGGCGTGAACGAATGAATGACGGATGACTCATGCCGGATGGCGGATCGGGGAATGTCCCGCTTCCGTCATCCGGACTCCGCCATTCGTCATCCGGCTCGACATGGCCAGACCTTCTCATATCCTTGATCGGCCGTTGGCTCTTACACTCTTGCGAAAAAACTGCTTTCGCGAAGGATTTGCGAATGCCCAGCCGAGGCCGGAGGCCGCGACCCATCTTGACCGCGTCGGTGCTGACGCTGATGCTCGTCGTCAGCCCGTTCGCACGCGCTGGGTCGCTTGAACCGAACACGACGCGACGTCCCGTCGCTCGCGACGCGTCCGTCACGCCGTCGCGACACTCCGAATCTTCGGGCGGATGGTGGATCGGGACGGCGGGGATCGCGCTGGCCCTGGCGGTTTGCGGTTGGGCGAGTGTCGCGTCTCGCAAGTTCTTGCCGAAAGGCGCGGGAAACGCCCCGAACCTCCGCGTGGTCGGGCGTACCAGTCTCTCGCCCAAACACACGGTGTATTTGCTCGACGTCGGCGGACGAGTTCTCTTGATCGGGACCGGCCCGCAAGGCGCGCCTTCGCTGCTGGGAGAGCTTGACGGAGACGAAACCTCCGGCGCGCCCGCGGTGCCGAAAACGCCCGAAGTCCGGCCGGGAGACGACCGATGACGCGACCTGAAGCGATCAGGAACAGTTTCGTAGGCTGGGTCTCGACCCAGCGTTTTGGGATGGCCGGGTCGAGACCCAGCCTACGAAGACTGATGCCGCTGTTGATCGCACTTACCGTGTTGACGACAGGTGCGGGGTCCTCGTCAAAGGCTCAAAAGACCGACCCGAAAATCGTCAGGGCGAATCAGCCGATCTCGAACGTCGATTCCGCCGCGAAACCCGCGACGCCTACGACGGAAGCCCCGCTGATTGAGCCGCAACAGGTCTTGCGGAGCGTCTCGACGGTCGGCCTGTTCGCGCTCGTCTCGCTCGCGCCTGCGGCGTTGTTGATGGTCACCGGGTTCGTTCGGATCAACATCGTCCTCGTGCTGTTGAGGCAGGCGTTGGGGAGTCCGCAAGTGCCCGGGAATCAAGTCCTGACGGCGCTCTCGTTGCTCCTCACCGTCCTGATCATGCGTCCGACAGGTGAACTCGTGTACAAAAAAGCGATCGACCCGTATGCGAACGGGAAGATCACCTGGCAAAAGGCCTATGAAGAGGCGAGCGCGCCGGTCAAGGCGTTCATGCTCGATCAGATCTCGCGGACCAACCACGAGAAATATCTCTGGGCGCTTTACGACGAGGTCACGCCTGAGGGATCTGCGAAAGTCGAACCGAAGTACATCGATGAGTTCCCCATGCAGGTCGTGGCCCCGGCGTTCCTGCTCAGCGAACTGACGACGGCGCTGGTCATCGGTTTCTATCTGTACTTGCCGTTCCTGGTGGTGGACCTCGTCACTTCGGCGGTGTTGGCCGCGACCGGCTTGTTCATGCTTCCGCCCGCGCTCGTGGCGTTGCCCTTGAAGCTGATCCTGTTCGTCGCGGCAGACGGCTGGCTCCATGTGGCGACGATGTTGCTGCGGAGTTTCGGACCGGGGATACAGGGTTCAGGATGACGGATGACGGATGACGGATGACGGATGACCGATGACCGATGACCGATGACCGATGACGGATGACCGATGACGGATGACCGATGACGGATGACCGATGACCGATGACCGATGACGGATGACCGATGACGGATGACCGATGACGGATGACCGATGACCGAGAAGGGGGCTCTCCAACTCGTTCCCACGCTCTGCGTGAGAATGCCGTCTTGGACGCTCTGCGTCCGCATTCGCTGCCATCAGACGACGCACGGCGTCGGGGACTGCATTCCCACGCAGAGCGTGGGAACGAGTGATCGGCCATCGATCATCGACCATTGGACATCGTTCCAGGAGAGTAAACGCATGGAAGCGTCCCAAATCGTCGATTGGTCGCAGGAAGCGATCCGCCTCGCGCTCTTGCTCGGCGGCCCTCTTCTGGCGGTCGCGCTGATCGTCGGCCTGCTCGTCGGGATCGGGCAGACTCTCACGCAATTGCACGAGCCGGTGATCGGCCTGGTTCCGAAGATGGTCGCCGTGGTCGTGGCCGTCTTGGTGCTCTTGCCGTGGCTGGTCGGTCGATGGGTCGGGTTCGCGGGAAACCTGATCGAGTCGATCCCGGGCCTGATCTCGGGGGCCTGATTCGTGAATGGCGGATCGCGGATGACGGATGCGGAAGCAGAGCAGGTTACCAGGTCCGTCCGCGATCCGTCATCCGCGATCCGTCATCCGCGATTCTCCTTCCGGACAGGCTTTCAAATGCCCGCCGAACTGACCGCCATGACCGCGCTCTTCGCCCTGGTCGCCGCAAGGGCGATCGGCCTGGCGTGGACCGCGCCCACGTTCTCGGCCTCGGGCCTGGAATGGCGGTTCAAACTGATCGTGGGCGGGTTGCTCGGCCTGATCCTCACCCCGGCCGTTGCCGCGGCGGGGATGAAAGGACTTGCATGGCCCGCGTTGGCGACGGCGTTGCTCGGCGAGGTGCTGATCGGTGCCGCCCTGGGGTGGTCGGCGGCGCTTCTGATCGCGGGGGCGAAACAGGCGGGGGAGCTCGTCGGAGCCCAGGGGGGCTTCGCACCCGCCGCGCTCTTCGATCCCGACGCGAACGACGAGATGACCGCCTTCGGGCACCTTTACGGACTGATCGCCCTGGCCGTGTTTCTCATGCTCGATGGCCCGCTTGCCCTCGTCCGGGTCCTGATGGAGAGCTTCCGGACGATGCCTCCGGGGGGCGGAATCTTGACCGAGGCCACGGCGACGCTCGCGTTCGGAAAGGTTGGCGAAGCGTTGTCCCTGGCACTCCGCGCGGCGGCTCCGGCGGCGCTGGCGTTGGCCCTGGCGGGGGTCGCATTGGGTTTGCTCGGCAAGGCGGCCCCGTCGTTGCAACTTGTGGCGGTGGCGATGCCGGTTCGCGCGGGGCTGGGATTGTTGATTGTCCTCTTGAGCCTCGGAACGCTGGTCATGACATTCGCCGACGCCTGGGCCGGGTGGCCGGGGGTGGGGTGGTGAAAAAGTGGATTCGAGGCGCGTACTTTGTTGTGCGGGATCAGACGATATCGGAAGCACGCCGTTCCTTTCCCCCCCCTTGCGAAGGGGGGGTTAGGGGGGGTGTTCTTGGCGTGACCCAGCACTTGGCCTTCCTTTCGATCGCTCCATCCGGCATTGCAAGGCAGCCCCAATCGGTCTTGATCGCGGCGACGAACGCCCCACCCCCCCTAACCCCCCCTTCGCAAGGGGGGGAAAGTCGCGATCGGTTGACACCCGCTTTTCAACGGCCCCCGCAGGGGGTGTCGCCGTGAGCGAGTCCGAAGACCGCACGCAAGAACCCTCGAAACTCCGTCGCCGGCAAGCCCGGGATCACGGCCAGGCCGCGCATAGCCCCGAGTTGACGGCCGCCGCGGCGCTTTTGGCCGCTGCCGCCGTGCTCTCCTGGTGCGGGCCTTCTTTGGCGGGAACCCTCGTCGAGATGATCCGCCAACCGCTTCTCGAAACACCGGCGTTGTCGATCTCCGGCGACGCTTCCGAAGTCGCAACCCTCTTGCGGTCCCGGGCGTACGCGCTCGCCACGCCGCTCGCGATGATCCTCGCGGCCTCCTGGCTCGCGGCATTCGCGGCGCACCAGGGGCAGGTCCGGGGCCTGTGGGCTCCAAGCGTGCTTGCGCCCGACGTCGGCCGACTCTGGACGCTCGGGCAGGGCAGGGGATTTGCCGCGAACGGGTTGCGCGGGGTCTGGTCCTTGGTCAAGGCAGTCGTCGTGGTCGTGGTGGCCGCGGCGACCATCCGTTCGCAGTGGCCGATGTTCCAAGCGCCGGCGAGGGTCGAACCGCAGGGTCTGGCTCTCGTCGCGGGGCATGCGCTCCGGGACCTGACGTTCGCCCTGGCGCTGGCTCTGCTTGTTCTGGGTTTGCTCGACTTCATGATGGCTTCGCAACGGTTCGAGGCCACTCTCCGGCTCACCCCCGAGGAACACCGCGAAGACCTCCGGGCCGCCGAGGGCGACCCTTCGCTCCGCGCCCGACGTCGCCGTCTGGCACAGGCCTGGCGGGTCGATTCACCCGAAGCCCTCCACGGCGCGAGCCTCGTTCTGACGGGTTCGCTCGGCTTGACCGTGGTCCTGGTTGGCGGACCGCTCCCACGTCCCATCTCCATCCGCACCGTCGTCGCCGGACCCCCCGGCGAAAAAGTCCGCCGCGCGACCGCGAAATCGGGCATTCCGCATGCCCAAGTCCCCCATCTTGCCCGAAAACTGAGTCGCCGTCGCCCGATCGGGGCACCCCTTCCCGCCGAAATCCTCGCCGAATTAGAGCCGTTCCGGCCCATCGGGACGAGAACCTCCTGAGCGCCTATCCGCAAACGGAAATGGCCGATTGCGAATGACTTATGGCGAATCGAACGGATCATCGGACGAACGCTCACGCCGAGCTTGACTCGTTCTTCTCTCAATCCGTCATCCGTGATCCGTTCGCTTCACGATTTCTTCCCCCATAACCCCGTCCCTTCCCTCACGGTCTAAAATACCGAAAGCCCTCCTTTTGCTGAAGCAAACCTCGCTCTTGTACGATAAGATGGAGGATGTAGGGATATCCTGGTAATCCGGGAATGAGATGAACGCCATGGCAGTCACGACCGAGACGACGACGAAGCCGGACTTCGGAGAACCTTCTCTCGACGACGAGATTAGGCGCTTGCGACCCGTCGATAACTACACGAACCTCGGATACATCGCTCTCGAATACCTCTCCCTTGCCGCCGTGATCGGCGGGACGGTGGGGTTTTGCGAGTTCCGGGCGAGATGGGGGCTCCCCTGGATTCTGAACCTCCCCGTTTTCGGACTGGCGATCATCCTGATCGGGGCGTTGCAACATCGCCTGGCCGGTCTCGGTCACGAGGCGTCGCATTACACCCTGGTTCGCCATAAATTCCTGAATGACTTTCTTGGCGACATGCTCTGCATGTTCCCCATCTTCTCGACCGTGCATTTCTACCGGGTTTTTCACCTGGCGCATCATCAGTACACGAACGACCCGGACCGCGACCCGGACCTGGTGAGCCTTGGCGGCAGCAAGATGGTCGACCGGTTCCCGATGGGGCGCTGGGAGTTCATCAAGTCGATTTACCTGCGCGGGTTCACGGAGCCCAAGGCCGTGATGACCTATCAGCAGGATTACTTCGCGATCAACGTCCTGGGCAGTTCCGAGAACGTTTACCTCAAGCGGGTTCCTGGTTTAGAGCAAACCGGGAAGGCCTGGCCGCGGCTCGGGGCATCGCTTGCGATCGTCTACCTCGCGGCGATCGTCGCGGGAACCTGGGCCTGCACGATCCTCGGCAGGCCGGGGATGCTCTGGGCTCTGGGAGTCGTCGGGGCCTTGATTGTTTTGCTTGTGGGCAACCTGCTTCCTGCCCGAGCCTTCTTCCCTTCCCCGTTCCGCCAACCTTACTCGCCGAGGTTTGGGGGGATCTTGCGACTTCTCTACCTCACGGCGTTTCTGACCGCGATGAGCCTCCTCCGGGTCGAGACCGCCGGACGCTCGACGATGTACCTCTACCTCCTTTGGTTCGTCCCGACCGTGACGACGTTCTCGTTCTTCATGCTCCTCCGCGACGTCTACCAGCACACGAACGCCGACGACGGCCGCCTGACGAACTCGCGAGTTTTCTACGCCGATCCGTTCACCCGCTGGGCCGTGTTCGTTTACGGGCAGGACATGCATATTCCCCATCACCTGTTCCCGGCGATTCCCCACTATCGATTGCCCAAGCTCCACAAATTGCTCAAAACCCGGCATGCCGATTACGCCGCGCAGGTTGTGGAATGTCACGGAACCTTCGCCAACTCGACCGGCAGGCCGACGATTCTGGACACGCTGACGGAACCTCGCGTCCACGATTGATCCGAATTTGTAGGGTGCGTCCTTAAAGACGCACCATGGACGCCTTCTTGGCGAGACGGTGCGTCTTGAAGGACGCACCCTACGCGGAATTCTCTCCCACCGCGTCCCGCCAGAAGGTAAACGTCTTCTCCGTGATCCCCGCCCGGCTTTCATACAGGCCTTTCAAAAACGCGAAGAAGGCCCGGGCTTCGTCTTGAAGTCCCAACGTGTTGAGGCAAATCAAGACGCGGGTGATCCGCAGCCAGTTATGGTTTGGACTTTCGAATACCGTTCGCCTTGCGGCATCATGTCGTCCGTCAAGGACTTCATTCTTCTCCGCGTCGTATTCGAGGCCGAGGAACGTCAGGAAGGCGACGAACGACTCGCGTAACTTCTCGCGAAGTTCGGGCTGGTCGTGAAACGCCTTGATGTCGTCGTACGTCAAGACGGGCGCACCGGGGTTGTACGTGCTGGGGTCCGAAAGGGGAAACATCCACTGGATGAAGTCGTGGTAGTACTCCATCCGGGTGACGTCGAGCGCCTGGATCTCAGCAAGGGTTCGCCCCGCTCCGTCGGTCCCTTCCCCGGAATAAAACCGCAGAATCGCTGACATGGTGTCGGGCTCCTGATGGCGGATGGCGGATGGCGGATGGCGGATGGCGGATGGCGGATGGCGGATGGCGGATGGCGGATGGCGGATGGCGGATGGCGGATGGCGGAT
>JAYUFP010000876.1:0-3258 GCA_043738665.1 Isosphaeraceae bacterium | reverse complement strand
TCGTCGTTGGGGTTCAGGGGCAGCCGATGCCGACCGGTCGCCCAGCCCTTTGGCTTCTCATGAAAAAGCGGAAATCACCGCGATGTTACTTCGATCCGAACGCCTTGCCGGCCTTGCGACGGACGGCTTCGCCCTCGTAGCGGATGCCTTTACCTTTGTACGGTTCCGGCGGTCGGACCTTGCGGACAACGGCGGCGAACTGGCCGACGGCCTGCTTATCCGCGCCCGTGATCACGACGTGGGTCGCGTCCGGAACGGTCACGCTCACTCCAGGCGGTGCTTCGAGCACGACCTGGTTGGCGTAGCCGACCTGGAGGGCGACGGTGTTCGCCTTCTTGAGCTGGGCCTGGTAGCCGACGCCGACGATTTCCAGCTTCTTGGTGTAGCCGGTCGTGACGCCCTGAACCATGTTGGCGATCAGGCTCCGAGTGAGCCCGTGCAGCGAGCGGTTCTGTCGTTCGTCGTCGGAGCGGGTAACGAGGACTTGCTTGCCGCCTTCATCGTACTTCACGCCGATTTCCGGCCGGTGCGTGAACGTGAGTTTCCCTTTGGGCCCTTCGACGTCGATCGTCAAATCGGCGAGAGAAACCTTGACGTCGGCGGGGACGACGATCGGCTTGCGACCGATACGGGACATGGGACGGACCTCTCGTTGCGGGTGCTTGGCGTCGGTGGCGGATTCCGCCACGCGCCGGGCGTGTGTGGGATGGAGCGGAACGGTTCCGGTATCGATCAATGAATCAGGGCGAGGACTTCGCCGCCGACCTTCTCGGCGCGGGCCTTGCGGTCGCTCAAGACACCTCGAGGGGTGCTGAGGATCTGGATTCCCATCCCGCCGAGGATGGGCTTGAGTTCTTTGTAGCCGCTGTAGACGCGGCGGCCGGGCTTGCTCACGCGGTCGATCCGGGTGATGAGCCGCTCGCCGTTGGGGCCGTATTTCAGGTGGAGGCGGAGGGTCTTGGCAGGGACGGTGTCGACTTCTTCGAAGTCCCAGATATAGCCCTCGTCCTTCAGAACCTGGGCGATGCCGCGGCGGAGTTTCGAAGTCGGCATGTCGAGATCGATCCGTTCGATCCGCACGGCGTTTCGGATCCGGGTCAGCATATCGGCGATCGGGTCGGTCATCATGGCTGGGTGCGGTCCCGTCAACCTCCGCGGGTAACGCGCGGGCCGGCGGCCGAGACGGTCGGCGGCCGGGGGGCGTCGGCGCGGCGGGGAATATCGTCGTCAATCGAACTGGACGCTTTCGGTCGGACTCGGCTCGGGCGAAGAGTCATCCGGTTCGCCGCGAACTGAACGTCGGGCGGGCCTGCGGGGTGCTTCGCAGGTCCGGATCACCAGCTCGCCTTCTTCACACCGGGGATCAAGCCCTTGCTGGCCAGAGTTCGGAAGCAGATTCGGCAGACGCCGAACTTCCGGTACACGGCGCGAGGACGGCCGCAAAGCTTGCAGCGGTTGCGGTGTTGAACCGCGAACTTGCGGGGCGTCTCCGACCTGATCATCTGCGCTTTCGTCGACATGCTAATCTCACCATCCGGTCACGAAAGTCTGTGGTCCGAAACGCGTCAAGACGCCTTTTTGCTACTCGCCGCGCGGAACGGCAGGCCGAGTGCCTTGAGCAACTCGCGGGCCTGATCGTCTTTGTCGGTCGAAGTCACGATCGTGATGTCCATCCCCTGAGTGTGGTGGATCTTGTCCGCATCCACTTCGGGGAAGACGACCTGCTCGGCCAGGCCCAGGGTGTAATTCCCGTGCCCGTCGAAACTGTTGGGGTTAATCCCGCGAAAGTCGCGGATACGAGGGAGGGCGATCGAGGCGAGTCGGTCGAAAAACTCGTACATCCGACGGCCGCGTATCGTGACCTTGCAGCCGATATCGTTCCCCTCACGGAGCCTGAAGCTGGCCACCGAGGTTTTCGCCTTCGTCACCAGCGGCTTCTGGCCGGAGATCCGGCCCAGGCTCTCGACGGCCGCTTCCAACAGGGTCTTGTCCTGCGTGGCGCGACCGACGCCCATGTTGATGACGATCTTGACGAGTTTGGGGATCGCCATCTTGTTCGTGATGTTGAACTTCGCCGCCAACTCCGGGGCGATCGTCTCGTTGTATTGCGTGATCAGGCGGGCCATTGTCAGTCGTCCTTACAAGCGATTCCGAACGTACGCGCCGTCGGTGGTTCCGGGTTACTTCTTCACGGCCACGCGGGTTTCCTTGACCGGACCGACATTCCCCAAACTGGCGCCGCACTTCTTGCAATAACGTTGTTTCTGGCCGGCGTCGGTAAACCGGTGCCCGATCCGGACGCCGCGGGTACACGTCGGGCAGAAGAGCATCACGTTCGAGGCGTCGATCGGCATCTCCTTCGAGAGCCGGCCGCCCTGTTGATTCTTGGCACTCGGCTTGAGGTGCTTGAGGACGCGGTTGACCCCCTCGACGACGATCTTATTCTTCTCGGGGAGGACGCGGAGCACTTTGGCGACGCGGCGCTTCGAGGCGGAGCCCTTATCGGACCCCGTGATCACCTCGACCTGATCGTCTTTCTTGATATTCATGGTCAATCTCATCTCGTCTCGTTACCGCGGCGACGGCCGACTCGTGCGTGCGGCGAAGTTTCTGAGGCTGTCAGGAAGCATGAATGGCGGATGCCGGATCGCTCATGACGGATAAAAAGGACGATTGCTTCGAGGCCACGCGTTTTCTTTCATATCGGCCATCGGCCATCGGCCATCATCGTTCTCAGACCACCTCGGACGCGAGGCTGATGATCTTCATGAACTGGCGGTCTCGGAGTTCGCGGGCGATCGCGCCGAAGATTCGCGTGCCGCGCGGGTTCTTTTCGTTGTCGATCAGAACGACGGCGTTGCTGTCGAACTTGACGTACGAGCCGTCGGTCCGTCGCGTCGAGTTCCGGACGCGAACGACGACGCAACGGACCACCTCGCCGGCCTTCACGTCTCCGCCCGGCGAAGCCTTCTTGACGCTCGCGATGATGATGTCGCCCAGGCCCGCGGTGCGGCGCTTGTAATGGGAGGCGCTGCCGCCGAGAACCTTGAAGCACATGACTTCCTTGGCCCCGGTATTGTCGGCTACGTCGAGCCGGGTTTGCATCTGGATCATGGAGACACCTGACTACTTTTGAAAGAGTGCGGGTGACGCACCGGTCGGTTGCGAAACTCGGAATGGGTGCGGCATCCGCACCCCTGGCGCGGGAGATCAGACCTTGCCCGCGGCCTCGCCTTCGCCGGCGATCGCCTGCTGGGC
>JAYUFP010000875.1:0-3265 GCA_043738665.1 Isosphaeraceae bacterium | reverse complement strand
ACTTCCGGTTTTTTTTGTGGGTTGATCGAGGGACGGACTTCGGGTGCCACTTGTCGTACCCGACCAGTGCCGTTCGACGATGCCCAATTCGCATTGGTCGGGAACGACCAGTGGCACCCAAACGGGCCGAAATCCGGGAAGTTATTTTCGGCCTGTTCCCTTAGCGCTCCTCGATGGCCGCCGGGCTTGGTGCGGGTCGGCGTCCGGAGACGATGGCCATGACGCCGAGCGCGGCGACCCAAACGACGAAAAGCCCGAGCGCCGCTCGAAAGCGGCGTCGGGCGACGCGGAGATCCCTGTCATTTGTCGGGGGCGCTGCGTTTTCCATTCGTAGTTCCTCGGCCCATCGAGGTCAGGCGACTTCGTCGAGCGTGAGGACAAACTCACGTCGGAAGGCGACCTCGAAATCGAAAACGTCGTCGAAGTGCGACCGCTCGTCGCTCGGGGTTTTCTCAAGGTCGCCGGATCGAATGAGGTTGTAAACGACCTCACCGATGTCGGAAGTCGAGCGGATGCCCCAAAGTTTCAAGATTCCCAGGGCCATCATGCCGTACTGTTCCAGGGCGAGCTTTCTAGCACCTTCGCACAGGTCGCGTCCCGTGACATGACGGGGGGTGGTTGTCGTACGACTTCGGCCTCGGGTTTTCGACTTTTTTTTCAAAGTCTTGCTGTACTCGAGGGCTTCAATCACGAAGTCATAGGCGTGGTAAGTGTACCGGGGGTCGCGGGCGATGATGCCGGCGAGGTCGTTGCGCAGGCTCATGGAAATGTGTCCTCGAGTCCCTGGCCGCACGCCGAACGCTCAAAGTTCGGCGAGGTCATCGTCCTCGTCTCGGGATGGGCGAGTTCTCTTTTCGACGCCGAGGATCTCATCAGGATTCACAACGGTTCGGCGACGATCTTCGAATTCGACAACCACCTTTTGGGCGAGAACTTCCAATGCGATCACCCGACCCTGTCCGCGTTGGGTGACGACCCGCGAGCCGACGGCCGGCAGTTCGCGCTCGAGGGCGAGGTAGGTATCGAACTCGTAACGAAGGCAGCATTTAAGCCGACCACAACGTCCCGAAATCTTTGAGGGGTCAAGCGTGGTCTTCTGGAGCTTCGCCATCCGCATGGAGACTGGGGGCATCCGCGAGAGGTGGGTGTTGCAGCAGACGGGCTTTCCGCAATCGCCGTAGTCGGCAAGGAGCTTGGCCTCGTCTCGAACGCCGATCTGACGCATCTCGATACGGGTCTGCATGGCGCGGGCGAGGTCTTTGACCAACTCCCGGAAATCCACTCGCTTCTCCGAGAGATAGTAGAACACCATTCGCTCTTTGCCCAGCAGGATTTCGACGTCGACGAGATCCATCTGCAACCGGCGACGGGCGATAAATTCGCGGCAGGCTTCGAAACCCTTTTGTCGGGATACGGCGAGTTCCGGTTCGGCGCCGAGATCCTCCGGCGAGGCGACGCGAAGAATGTCTCCGCCGGTCGGATTCTCGAGGAACCGCAGTGTCCGATCCGTCACGGGGCCGAGCACTTCGCCGAACTCGGTCCCTCGGTCGCTACGGAGTATGACCCTTTGTCCACGGGGGTGATCCTGGCCCGGTAGGCCTGAATACACTCCCAGGAGCCGCATCTGGCCGTAACGAATGAGGAAAGTGTTCGCCATCAATGAAACTCTCGGGCCGCGACGGCGACAGCCGCTTTCATCGAATCTTATCGCCGATCGCGACTTCCCACAATGTCGACCGCGGGCGTGGTTCGGAGAACATGCCTGACTTCCAACGCCGGATTCCTCTTTCCCGAGGACCGGGAGCGCCCCATAATACGCTCGCCGGGTCGGCCAAGCGGCGTGAACTTTTCCGAAACGATCAACCCGAAGGAACGGAACCCCATGGCGAGCGAGGAATTGCTGGCGCTTCTGGTCTGCCCGATGGGAAAGGCCCCGTTGCGGAAGGAAGGCGAGACCCTGATCTGCACGCGCTGCGGACCGAAGTTCGCCATAAAGGATGGAATTCCTGACATGTTGATCGAGGAGGCTGAACTCCCACCCGGCTGCGGGACTCTCGAGGACCTCGAATGCGTCCGGAGCGGGGCCGCTAAACTCGATCCCCTCTGACGCCAGCCAGTCGCTTCAGGACGTGCTCCGGACCACGCACGCGATGCAATCCTGCAAGGTCACTCGGCCAGTCCGCGCCCCGCGTCCCTCGCGACATTCCGTCAACTCGGCGCAGCCACACTCGGGTTGGAGCGAAAACGGTAGGACGGAGCCCCGATTCTCGCATGAGCCGATGCCCGCAAGAACCGAGTCGAGATCGAAAGTGTGACGGGTGAAGTCTCTCGGTGTCGTTTCCGCAATTCGGACGAGTTCGTTGCGGTAATCCGGGCGTGTCTTCGCAAGCATGCAAAGACGAGGAATGGACTCCCCGAGGCAAACGGGACCATGATCAGAAACGGGACAATTCGAGCAACGCATCTTCATGGTCTTCTATTTTACCAGGATTGACGGGCCAAACGTTCGCGGACGGTACACCGCCGAACGTATGGTCGGCCGTCCTTCCCTTGCGATAACATGCCGGCAAACCCCGCGGGGATTATTCGCTCAGCGAAACGACGCTCGTCGGGTCGCCGCCGGGATAGACCCGTCCGTTCGTCATGATGAAAGGCGTGCATGTGTTTCCGGGCAGTCCGCCGAGCCACCTGTAGCGGATCGCGTCGGAGAACGGCGTGCCGTAAACGGAGGTCGCGTAAATCCGGTTGATGCAGAAATACCCGCCGGCACAAAAGAAGTGAAACCGAAATCGGTCATTGGTTATGATATCGAGAAAATCCGTAGTGCTGATGTATGAATTGGTTCCGAGGGCCAACGACGCGAATTCTTGCGGGGTCGGGCCATAGGCAAGCGTCGCGTCCTGGAACATCCCGGAGTTGGCATCGGGACGGATCACGCTCATGTGGAGCAACGGCGGGACCGTGCAAGGACAGCCGGGAAGACTGATGCCCGTGGACGCCCTTCCCATCCGTTCGGCGACCCAGCGGTTCCCCACGAACCGGCAGATCAGATTCTCGCCGGAGACCGGCCGCTTCGAACCCACCACGTAAACGAGAAAGGAACGCGACGCATCGACCGTGAGAATCCCCGGATTCGCTTCCCCCTCGACGCCCGACGTGGAAACCGGGTGGACGGAGAAGTACGCGGCGGTCGAAGCCGGAACGACGGGGTTCGCGAAAACCTGTCCGACGACGACGGGATGGATCAGGCTCGCGGATTCGTTGC
>JAYUFP010000874.1:0-9877 GCA_043738665.1 Isosphaeraceae bacterium | reverse complement strand
CGACGAATCCGGTCCGGTCCGACTACGGAAACGGGGAAACCGACTTTGCCGACTTCCTCGCGATCGTCACTTCAACCCACTCGTTACGGAACGCATTTGCGCGAAATGCCGAGCATTCGCTTGAATCCGAAACGAAGACGCAGGAAACCCATGAAAGAGCCGTGCAACAGCCGTGTTCGGCCGCCGATCTCGACGACAAAGACCATGCTTCGAGAGTGGCCCGGTTCCTTCCCCTTTGAATTTTATCGGCGGCAACGACTCTGCGGGTTGAATCGAAAGTTTGGATTGCATCGACATGGACAAGGTCGGATTTCGACCCCTTTAACTTCACCTAACATGACAATAGAACGGATTTTTGATCGATAACGCCGATTCGAGCGTATTACGAGCGTTATCCACCCGCATTATCTCCTTAGCCGTCGCCTCTTATTCGAATTCACTCCGCGGAAGCTCAGTCACCATGTCCGACAGCATGAATGCATGTGAACGCGAATACCTTGGCGACCGTTGAATCAATCGGTACCCTGAATACGTGATGGCGTGAAATCCCGCGGCACTTTGCCGTCAGGGAGGTTCTCGCCGGACACGTCGAGGGATCGCATCGATGACCCGTAACCTGAGTCTTGCCCTGCTTTGCGTCACGTTCGCGTGGAGTGTCGGCGGCTGTGCCGACCCGACAGAAAACATGGTCAAGGTTCCGGCCGCCGCCCCCAAGCCGACCACGGACACACCCGCGCCCAGTCCCGCCGAAAATACCGCGGCCACCATCATTCCCTCGGCAACACCCTCGGCCGCGGCCTCCGCCCCGGCCGGTGCCTTGCCCATCGCGCTCGACGGCTCTAAGGTCGATTTCGTCGGGTCGAAGGTCACCGGAAAGCACGTAGGCGGTTTCAAAACCTTCAGCGGCTTCACGGAACTCGCACCCGACGGCAAGGCGCTCGCAAAGATCAATCTCGAGATCGCCATGGATTCGACCTGGTCTGATAACGAAAAGTTGACCGGCCACCTCAAAGCCCCTGACTTCTTTGACGTCGCCAAGTACCCCAAATCCACCTTCACCTCGACCGAGATCAAGGCGGGTGGCGAGAAGGGGGCGACGCATACGATTACGGGCAACCTGACGCTTCATGGCGTGACCAAGTCGATTTCGATCCCGGCGACGATCGACGTCAAAGACGGCGGCGTGACGATTTCGAGCGAGTTCGCCCTCAATCGTAAGGATTTCGGCATCGCCTACACCGGAATGACCAACGACCTGATCCGGGACGAAGTCGGCATCAAGATGGTCGTGAAGGCGCCGAAGAAAGCTTGATCAGGGGTGTCGTAAGGGTCAGCGGAGAGATGACGTCGATGAACGGCCAGCAACCGCCGACCGACATCGGAGATTCTCTCCTTGACTCTGCGAAGCCGACCGAATGAACCCAACTTAAGGACCACCGGACGTGGCGCTAACACCCTCGACAATGCTGCCGCTGGGCACCAAGGCCCCGACGTTCTCGCTCCCCGATACCGACGGCACCACCGTATCCTTGTCCGACTTTGCCGGCGCTCCCGCGCTTCTGGTCATGTTCATCTGCAATCACTGTCCGTTCGTGAAGCACGTCAGAAGTGAACTTGCCGCACTTGGACGCGACTACCAGGCCAAAGGCGTGGCGGTGGTGGGCATCAGCGCCAACGACGTGACCACCCATCCCGACGACTCCCCCGAGATGATGGCCCGGGAAAAGGCTTCGGCGGGTTACACCTTCCCCTACTTGTATGACGAGTCTCAGGCCGTCGCTCTTTCCTACGAAGCGGCTTGCACCCCGGACTTCTACGTCTTCGACAAGACGCAGTCACTCGTCTATCGGGGGCAGCTCGACAGTTCGCGACCCGGAAACGATTTACCCGTGACCGGTCAGGATCTGCGACAGGCCCTCGACGCCGTTCTCAACGGTCACAACGTGACATCGGATCAAAAGCCCAGCATCGGTTGCAACATTAAATGGAAGGACGGCAACGCCCCGCACTGAGCCGAGAGTCAGTCGGGCCGCGAGAATTCGGCAACGGACTTTTGTTCGAGAAGCGCGACGGAGTTCCGGATCTCGTCAGGCACCGGAACGGGGCGTTGTGTCTGGTAGTCAAACACGACAAGCGTCGATGTCCCATCGGCGGAAACCGCGGCGTTTGATTCGCTCACCAATGCGTGTTCCATGGTGAGGCTCGTCCTGCCGATCCGCGTGATTCGCGAACCGACGTGAATCGTGTCCGGGAACGTGATCTGCTTGCGGTAGTTAGAGCCGATCGACGCGAGGATCGGCCCGATCCGGGACTGCCGCATCAACTCGCCGAGCCCGAGCCGCCCGGTGTAGGCGATCCTGGCCGTCTCGTACCATCGGAAGTAGACCGTATTGTTGACGTGTTGGAACGCGTCCATGTCGCCCCACTGCACGGGCAGCGTGACGATGACGTGATAACCGGCGAGCAACCTGGCGATTTCGGATTCCGTCAACGGAAACGCGTCGCTTTCCGTCAGGACATGGGGCAAAGCACACGGGCCGCGTGGATCTGCCGGGCGAGCGGCCCCCAGTAAGCGCCGCCGTTTCGCGTCGCCCAGAGTTCGCCGGAGCCGAGCGCGACGACCGTGTGATCCGTGGCCGTCGGGTCGTACCGGATGTCTGTGATCGTGTCCGGGCCGAAGGATTCCGGTAGATTCTTCTTCACCTGCGTCCACGACTTACCGCCGTTGGCGCTCTCGAACAGTCCGACGTTTTCTCCCTTGTCGGTCGACCCACAGCCCGCGAGCAACGTCTCGGGCGCATCGGGCTTGATTTCGATGACCCTCACTTGACGGACGTTTTCGAGCCCGACGCTCCGGTCTTCCCACGTTTTCCCGCCGTCGGCCGTGAACCGGGCGCCGTCACGGGTGGCCGCCCACGCGTGGCCGGGACGTCCGGGAACGCCACGCACGCTATAGACCTCATTGGGCATCCCCGCGCACTGGGTCCAGTTCCTACCCGCTTCGCTCGCCCAGAGTCCGGAGCCCGCCACTGCCGCAAGCCAGGTGCCAGGCGTGCCGGGAAGAACTTCGAGCAGCCTTACCTCGGTTTGTGCGACGACGAGGCCGCGGTCGCGAGTGGCGATCGTGTCTTTCGAGGTCGGCGGGGCGTCGAGCGAGGTCCATCCGGCGAGGTCGAGGATTTTGGCATCCGAGGTGTGCTGAAACCGACTCGGTGCGATCCGGGCTGTCGCCACCTGGGCGATCCCGCGGACCCTGCTGAGCGCGGCGGGTGCGAGTCCGGCCCCGGACGGTGCGACCTTCACGGTCGCCCTCGGACTTCGGCCGCCGACCACGCGTCGATACAATCCGAGAGGCTTGACCGCCGCGACGATCATCGGGGGGAACCCCGAGGCGGCGACGGAAGTGGTTCCCGTTACGCCTTTTGGAAGTGGGAGGAGATTCCAGGAAAGACCGTTGTTCAGGCTCTCCAGAATGTTCCCCTCGCGGTCGACGGCGACCAGCACTCCCGACCCTGCGGACGTCAGACCCACGACGGAACGTTCCTGAAGAGCGTGGTAGACCGGCCAGCCCGCGCCATCGACCCAGCGATAGATTCCCTCGTCAGTCCCGATCAGGATCATGTCGGCCGCGCCTCGCGTTGATGAACGGATTCCGCTCTCAGACTTGCGAAATGAAGATAACGCCGGGCCGATTCCGCGGCAAGTCGTCCAACCTGGCTTTGCGTCCCCCTATGCCGAGCTTGCCCTCCGCACGACAATGAAGCGTATAGCGATCTGGCCGCGAGGAGCTTTCCGATTCATGGCGACTTTATCGCAGGTCCTTCGATTCCCCGTCTCCGGAATGACATGCGGTCATTGCGTCGCCACGGTCCGAAAGGCGCTCGAAGCCGTTCCCGGCGTGCGGTCGGCCGAAGTCGATCTTGCCTCGGGTCAGGCTTCGGTGGAGCTCGAGCCCGCAAGCGGCGATATCTCCCAGCTCGTCGCCGCAGTCGAATCCGCGGGTTACAAAGTTCCCCGGGACGATCTTTCGCCGACCGAAGTGGTTCCGGACGTTCCTCCGAGCGCGCCGCGGGAGGTCAAGGCCGAAAGCATTCTTCCGCCGCCGAAGAAGGTCGAGGATTCCACCGAGGAGTGGAATCTGGCCATCGGCGGGATGCACTGCGCGAGTTGTGTCGGCCGGGTTGAAGACGCTCTGGCGAACGTGCCGGGAGTCCGCCGGGCAAGAGTCAACCTCGCCACGGAGCGGGCGGGCGTCGTCGTCGATCCGGCGGTCCTGGACGAGGCCAAGCTCGCCGCTGCGGTACTCGCGGCAGGATACTCAGCGCGTCGGGAGGAATACGACCCGGTCGTCGGGTCCGGGGCACTTCGTCGCGACCGCGCCCGGCACATCATTTACTGGCGAAACCGTCTGGTCTTCGGTGTGATTCTCACGATCCCACTCGTCATTCTAGGATACGCGCCTGTCCACGCGATGGGACTTCGGACGCCGGTGGGGTGGATCATGCTCCCGCTGGCCACGGCTCTGCAGGTCTATCTCGGCGGCCCGTACCTGATCGGGGCGTGGAACCGGCTCAAGCAGAAGTCCTCGAACATGGACACGCTGATCGCCCTCGGAACCTCCACGGCTTACGCATTCAGCCTCTACCAGCTCCTTTTCGGAGCCCCGCACCAGGCCCATTTCTTCATGGACGCCGGGATCATCCTCACGCTGATCACCCTGGGCAAATTCCTCGAAGTCCGGTCGAAGGGCGTTGCGGGAGAAGCCATCGAACGCCTGCTCGACCTTGCGCCCAAGACCGCCCGGGTCATCGGAGTCGATGGGCTCGAGACCGAAGTCTCCCTCGCCGGCGTCCGAAAAGGCGATCGGCTTCGGGTACGACCCGGTGAGACGATCCCCGTGGACGGGGTCGTCGTCGAAGGGGATTCGAGCGTCGATGAGTCGATGCTGACCGGAGAGTCGGCTCCCATCGACAAACGTCTGGGGAATCGGGTGACCGGTGCGACGCTCAATCGCGATGGGACGCTCGTGGTCGAAGCCCAGCGCCTCGGGAGCGAGAGCGCGCTCGAAGGGATCGTGCGGATGGTCAAGGACGCGCAGTCCTCGAAAGCCGGGATTCAGCGCCTCGCCGATCGAGTTTCCTCCTATTTCGTCCCGGCGGTGATCGTCGTGGCGATCGCCACGCTCCTCGTTTGGGGACTCCTCGCCGGAACCTGGGAAGACGCCGTCCTGAACGCCGCCGCGGTCCTGATCATCGCCTGTCCGTGTGCTCTGGGCCTCGCGACACCGATGGCCGTCGCGGTTGCAACCGGTCGAGGAGCCCGCGCCGGGATCTTGATTCGTGACGCCTCGGCCTTTGAGCGAATGGACAAGGTTTCCGACGTCGTCCTCGACAAGACAGGAACTCTCACCGAAGGAAAACCATCGGTGACCGACGTCTTCGTTCGGTCAGGAAAAGAGGCGGACAAGACGGCGATGTTGCGACTTGCCGCGGCGGCCGAATCGGGGAGCGAGCACCCGGTCGCTCGAGCGTTAGCTCCCTACCTCGCGGGCGGACGTGAAACAGCAACCGTGGCCGGCTTTCAGTCCGAACGCGGCGCGGGAGTGCGAGCCAAAGTCGATGGCCAGACGGTCATGGTCGGCAGCGATCAGTTCCTGAACAACGCCGGAGTCGACACCCGAGGACTTGCCGACGCCATCATGGTCTGGGAAGGGCAGGCAAAGACCGTTTTGCGCGTGGCGGCTGGAGGAGTGGCACTCGGTGCCATCGCCCTTGAGGATACGCTCAAGCCCCACGCCCGCGAGGTCGTTCAGGCGATCAAGAACGCGGGGGCCGAGGTTTATCTGGTCACGGGCGATAACCCGGCGACCGCGAAGGCCGTCGCGATGAAGGTCGGGATCGACTCCAACCGGGTTTTCGCCGGCGTGCTTCCCGAGGGGAAAGCCGAGAAGATCGCCTTCCTGAAGACCGGCGACAATCGCGTTGCGATGGTCGGCGACGGGCTCAACGACGCCCCGGCCCTGGCCGCCGCGGACGTCGGCATCGCGCTGGGTACCGGGACCGACCTTGCCAAGGCCGTCGCCGACGTCGTCATCGCGACAGGAGACCTTCTCGCCGTCCCCCGCGCGTTGAAGTTGGGGCGAGCCACGCTCTCGGCGATCCGGCAAAATCTCTTCTGGGCGTTCGCCTACAACACGATCGGCATCCCGGTCGCGGCGCTGGGCTACTTCGGACACTACGGGCCGATGTTCGCGGCCCTGGCGATGTCCCTGAGTTCGGTCACCGTCGTGCTCCGGTCAAGCCTACTGGCGAGGCTCGACCTCGATCACCCTTATACGGCGATCGATTGACGCGGGACCGTCGCCATTGACGGATTCACCACGCCTCGCCCTCCAGTTCCAGAACGCCTTCGTCCCTCAGCCGCCCGGCGTCGGCGATGAGTTGACGCCGCGTTCCTTCGAGGGAAGCGGGGTATTCACTGTGGGTGAATCCGTCGAGAACGCGCAAGGCGTGAGCCGGTCGTTCTTCCCGGATCAGCATCTGGGCGAGCTTGAGACGAACGCGCGGTGACGGGATCTCGGCACGGCGGAGGTAATCCTCCATCACCGCCATCGCCGGCCGCTGTTCCTTGGCATCCACCAGCGCCTTGATGAGTCCGAGCCAGTCGGGATCGGTCGGCTTCCAGCCCGCGACTGTCCGAAGAGACTTGTCGTAAGCCGCTTGTGCCGC
This sequence comes from Isosphaeraceae bacterium, assembly GCA_043738665.1. GTDB lineage: Bacteria > Planctomycetota > Planctomycetia > Isosphaerales > Isosphaeraceae > JAYUFP01. The sequence goes on along the minus strand of JAYUFP010000874.1, from coordinate 3,149 downwards.
AAGGGCGTCGCCGCTTTCGAGGTGGCGGCGGAGGCGGCGATTCGCGGCGTCCGCGGGGCTTTCGGCGGAGTGCCCTTCCGATTCGACCTTTTTGGTTCGAACCGGCCGATCCGCGTCAGCGAGTCGGGGAGCGGAGATCGTCTTCCGGCGCTCGGCGGTCGCCTTCGAGACCCCTTTTCGGTTCCCCATCACCGCGAAGATGTCCCAGTTCTCGCAATCAACAAGCCCCGCCTTCAACATCCCCACTCCGACGATCAGCCCGATCACGGCGCCGGTGAGGTGGAGGAAGGGCGTCGACATCGCCGCATGCGTCAGGATGACGGAGAGGAACTCGAGTCCTATGTAGAGAAGAGCGAACCAGAGAATGCCGATATCAATCTGATGGGGGTAAAACCGCCAGAACCAGATGCAGTTTAGATCGTTCGACGGCGCCCAGATCATGCAGATCGCGAGCAACCCATAGATCGCGGCCGACGCGCCGACAATGTATCCGTGGTCCGCGCCCAGCGACACGATCTGCATCGCCGCCGAGTGGAGCACACCCATCCCCAGGTAGACCGCGAGGAACTTCAGGGCACCGAGCTTCCCCTCAACAACGATGCCGAAGGCCCAGAGAAAGATCATGTTGCCGATGAGGTGGCCGATGTCGGCGTGCATGAAGAACTCGGTACACCACTCTAGCGGGTGCAAGCCGTCGCCTCGGGAGAGGGCCAACGACATGCGCTGGTCTTCGGGCATCCCGACCGTTCCGAAGAAGATCAGAACGTTCGCGACGATCAAGCCCACCGTCGCCTTGGGCCAGTGGTAGATCGGCGCGTCGGTCCCGTAAGGGATGAACATGGGGGGCTCCGGCGGGGTCCGAACATTTTGACGGGTCACGGCGACGGGGCGAACATTCCCCGTCTTTTCAGACATTTCCTCACAAGATTACCAGTATTTCCAGGCCCCCGTCGCCAGGACGTAGATCCCAAGCGCGAGATTCGCCACGGCGTGACTGATCACGCAGGCCGTCACGTTCCTGGTTTTCCAGACGAGTCCGCCCCAGGCGAGTCCAGTGAGCAGCGCCGGGAGCCACTCGGGATGCGAACCGGCGAACACAAGGGTCGTCACCCCCAACCCGATCGGCGTCACCTTGCCGATCGGGACGCGCGTGTAGATCGGATCGACGATCCATCGCATCAAGAACGACCGGTAGAACAGCTCCTCGATCGGAGGAACGATCACGACGAGCCCGATCATCCGGATCACGACGAATACCCACTTCGCCGCCAGGCTCATCGACGACGGGTTGAACTCGGTCCGTTTCCCGAGCCACGGGATCATCGGGTAGAGGCCATCGAGCCCGACCCACGCCGCCGTGACCGCAAGACCGCAGGCGATTGCCAGCAAGATCGCACTGAGAGTGGGTCGAGTCAGGTCCCGAAAAATGACGCGGCAGTACCAGAGCAGCGCCACGACGGCAACGAGTTTGATGGAATAGCCGACAGGATACCATGCCCGGTGCGGAGAGCCGTTGAGTCCGGTCGGAAGATATCCTTCAATCGCAGTCAGCGCCAGAAAGCCCGCAAGGGGCACGACGTAAGGCCACACGGGGGGGTCGATATCTTGGGTCGCCGTCGAAGTCGCGAGTTCCTCGTCGGGCTCGGGCTTAGGAGGGTTCGTCATCGCGGTCCTTCCGTTCCAGCAATTCGAGTAAGACCGGGGCGTCAAGCCTTGGGATGATCAGATCGGCTTGAGAAAGCCCTTCGGCCGGACTGTGCCCGTGCGGGACGCCGACCGCGAAGGCACCCGCCGCTTTCGCCGACGCCAGCCCCGGTGCGCTGTCTTCGAGGACCGGCATGCGGCCAGGCTCGACCCCGAGACTCTCGGCCGCCTTGAGGTAAATCTCGGGGTCCGGTTTCCCGTTCGTCACGTCGTCCCCGGTCAGGACTCCGGCGAAGTGGTCGAACACACCGTGCTTTCGGAGAAGCCCCTCGGCATAAACCCGACACGACGACGTGGTCACGACTCTGGGAATTCCGAGTTGCTGGAGATGACCGAGCAACGCGAAGAGGCCAGGTGTCGGGTGAACCGCCGTATCGATCTCGGCCATGAATCGCGAGCGGGCTTCGGACATGAGGTCTTCGACCGGCTCGTCGAGCCCCGCCATTCGCTTGAACGACTCGCCGGCATCAGCCGCCCCGCGGCCGATCATCGCGTTCATGATCGCTTGTGTGAGCGCCTTGCCACGCGCCGCGAGCATCGCTCCGGCGACCCGAAAAAAGAGGGCCTCAGTGTCGAACATCAGGCCGTCGAGGTCGAAGGCGACGGCCAGCGGACGGATTCGTTGCGGCATGCGAATCGGCGACCTCGGGGGGTTTCATGGGATTCTATCGGCTCGTCAGCCGGAAACGCGCTGGGAACGGCGAGCCCGTACACTTTCGGGAAAGAGCGACTTTTGGTCGAGCGCGCCGTCGTCGTCGAACGATAGCGGACCGAAATCCGACTCGAAGGATAGTCCGCCGATGGCCCGTACCTCGTCGGCGAGCGGTTTCGTCACCCAGAGCGTCGTGAGTTCCAGGGTGTTCGGGATGATCACCATGCGGGCTTCGCTCGGGTCAATCCGCCAGCAGGTGTCGAGGCACGCCGCGATCACGTCGCGATCGGTCGGCAGGCTCATCGGGACACGAGCCCTTGTCAGGAAATTACTGGTCATGCTGTTGACCCGCATCGGTTTCGGGTCGATCTCACGGACCACGCGCTCGGTCGTCAGGTCGGCCAGACCGATGCCCAGGGCATTCCCACGTGTCTCCGCCGAGAGGTCGAGCACGGCGAGACGTGTCACCACCGGCCGAGGGAGGTCCGGCATCGTTTCCACGCGCTGGCGGCCGATCACGTTCGGGTCCAGCCCCGTGCCGCTGTAGTTCTTTCCGAGTTCCCCGACGATCAGGACGTCAATCTGGTCGAAAGGCAGCCGCGCCATCAACTCGCGGGACTCATCGAGCAGCTTCGGTTCGACGGCGAGCACGTCCTCGGGCTCGACACCCACGACCCTCGCGGTGTGCTCGCGGGCGTTTTCCAGGAGGGCGATCCCGAGCGCGACGGGGGTCCGTTCGAGCAGGAACGACCCGACTTCCGGGAGCAAAGTCTTCAATCCCGGAAGTCCGAGC
>JAYUFP010000873.1:0-3271 GCA_043738665.1 Isosphaeraceae bacterium | reverse complement strand
CGAAGGCGATCCCGCCGTGAGGCGGTGCGCCGTTTTTGAGAGCGCTCAGGAGGAAGCCGAACTTCTCTTCGGTTTCTTCCGGCGTGAGCCCGAGCAGCTTGAAGATCTTGGCCTGGATCACGGGATCGTGGCAGCGGATCGTGCCGCCCGCCACTTCCTCGCCGTTGATGACCAGGTCATAAGCCTGGGCGCGAACCTTGGCAGGGTCGGTATCGAGGAGGTGCAGGTCTTCGGGCAGCGGCATCGTGAACGGGTGGTGCTCGGCCGCGAACCGCTTTTCCTCGGCGTCCCAACCGAAGAGCGGGAACCGGACGACCCATGAATAATGGAACGCCTTGGGGTCGTAGAGTCCCAATTCAAGCGCCAGGCGGCTCCGCAGATTGGTGAGGGATTGGCTGGTCACGCCCTGCGTATCCGCGACGATCAAAATCAGGTCGCCGGGCTTGGCGTGGAATCGCTTGATGAGCTTGGCCTGGGCTTCGGGCGGGAAGAATTTCGCGGTCGGTCCGGTCAGGGTGTGGCCGTCGAGCTTGAGCCAGACGAGCCCTTTGCCGCCGAACGTGTTGCTGAACTCGGTCAGGCCGTCGAGGTCTTTGCGGCTGTAGCGGTTGCCGCCGTCGGTGGCGCAGAGGCCCCGAATCCGGTGCCCGGCTTCCTTGGCGGCCTGAAAGACCTTGAACTCGGTCATCGCGGCGATGTCGGCGACGTCCTTCAACTCCATCGCGAAGCGCAGGTCGGGGCGGTCGTTGCCGTACCGCTCCATGACGTCGTGGTAATCGAGCCTGGGAAGCGGCAGCGTGATCGTCTCGCCGGTGAACTCCTTGGCGAGGGCGGCGATCATCGGCTCCATCGTGTTCATGATGTCTTCGTCCTCGACGAACGACATCTCGATGTCAAGCTGCGTGAACTCGGGCTGGCGGGTCGCGCGAAGGTCTTCGTCACGGAAGCAGCGGGCGATCTGGAAATAACGGTCGAACCCGGCGACCATCAGCAACTGCTTGTACAACTGCGGCGACTGCGGGAGTGCGTAAAAGTGCCCCGCATGGACCCGGCTGGGGACGAGGAAGTCACGCGCGCCTTCGGGGGTGCTCCGCCCCAAGACCGGCGTTTCGACTTCGATGAAGTCCATGTCCGACATCGTGTTGCGCATGAGCTGCGCCATCTTGTGCCTGGCGATGAAGATTTTCTGGAGCGCGGGTCGGCGGAGGTCGAGGAAGCGGTATTTGAGTCGCAGTTCCTCGTTGGGTTCGGGGCCTTGCATGGTGAAGGGGGGCGTCGGCGAGGCGTTCAAGACCTCGAGAACTTCCGCCCGAACTTCGATCGTGCCGGTCTTGAGATTCGGATTCGTCTTCCCGTGCAGACGGGGCGCGACGACGCCTTTGACGGCGATGACGTACTCGTTGCGGAGTTCCCTGGCGGCGGCCTGAAGGGCTTCGCCCGCTTCGGGCTCGAAGACGGCCTGAGTGATGCCGTAGCGGTCGCGGACGTCGATGAAGACGAGCCCGCCGAAGTCGCGCCAGGCGTCGACCCAGCCGTTGAGGACGACGGGACTTCCGGCGTGTTCGAGAGACAGGTCACCGCAGGTGTGCGTCCGTTTGAGCATGGTCGTCGCAGGGCCTTGGCTTGCTTGAGAATGAGACGATTCGGGCCGAATCACCATACCCCGTTCGGACGCAAATCGTCAAGGATTCGACGGTTCAGACACGTCTCGGGGAGGTTTCCCTTTCGATGGATCGAGATGCCCGATGATCGATGGTCAATGCCCGAAGGAAGACGAAGTTTTTGCAAAATGGGCACTGCCCACCCGAGCCGGATCGGACCGCGCGGATCGGTTTCTGACGCTCAACGGATACAGGGTCCAACCCGACCGGTGTCACCCGGACAAGGCCTTCTCCGCTGAAGCTCAACCCACAGGTGCAGTCGCGGCCAGGTCTTCCCAGAACCCCGGATAGGTTTTCGCGACGCACCCCGGATCGAGGATCGTCACGCCCCCCGCCTTCACCCCCGCCAGGGCGAACGACATCGCCATGCGGTGATCGTCATACGTGGCGATTCTCGCCGGTGTGATGCGGCCGTGATCGGGCGGCACGATTAACAAACCGTCGGCTTGCTCGTCAACCGACGCCCCGAGCTTCCGCAACTCGGACGCGAGCGCCGAGATCCGGTCGGTCTCCTTATGGCGGATATGGCCGACGTTGCGGATTCTGGTGTACCCCGACGCGAACAGCGCGACGACCCCCAGTGTCATCACGGCGTCACTGATCGCGCTCATGTCGACGTCGACCCCTTGCAGGACGCCGCCGGTCACGGTGGTGGAGTCGGCCTTTTTCTCGACCTTGCATCCCATGTATTCGAGGATGTCGAGAAATTTCATGTCCCCTTGAATACTTCTCGTGCCGAGTCCTTCGACCGCGACGGTCCCCCCCGTGATCGCGGCCAGGGCGAAGAAGTAGCCGGCGGCGGAGGCGTCAGGCTCGACCGCGTAGGTTCGCCCTTTGTAACGGTTCGGGTGGACGTCGAACCGGCGGTTCTTGCGGTTGTCGACGGTGACGCCGAAGGCTTCCATCACCTTCATGGTCATGAGCACGTAGGGGAGCGACACGAGCGGGCCGTCGACTTCCACGCTCGTCGCCTCGCGGGCGTACGGCAGGGCCATCAGCAGCCCGCTGAGGAACTGGCTGGAGACGTCCCCTTTGACGAACGCGTTGCCGCCGTCGAGCCCGTTCGCCTTCACCGTCACGGGCGGGCAACCGGTGCCCAGGTCGCTCTTGGCGTCGGAGCCAAGGCCGTTGAGGGCTTGAAGCAGATCCTTGACGGGGCGCTCGCGCATTCGGGGGGAACCGTCGAGACGGTAGGTCCCCATGCCGGTCGCGACCATCGCCGTCAGGAACCGGAGGCTCGTCCCGGAGTTCGCGACAGAGAGCTCGGCCGCGCGCACGGGGAGCTTGTTGCGACAGCCCTCGATCTGGATGGTCGCCGCGACGGGGTCATGGATGACGCTGATCCCTAGTCGCTGGAGCGAGTCGACCATAACGCGTGTGTCGTCGCTGTCGAGTGCGCCGGTCAACGTGCTGGGGCCGTCGGCCAGGGCGGCGATGATCAGGGCGCGGTTGGTCAGACTCTTCGAGCCGGGGACGCGCACCCGCGCGTTCGAGGGCGGATTGGTCCAGCGTTCAACGGTGATTTCGGGCGGATAATCAGGCATCGTGGTCCGTTTTCGGAGTTCCCATTTTCGGAGTGATCGTGTCCATCAAGGCATCAAGACGTTTTC
>JAYUFP010000872.1:0-3272 GCA_043738665.1 Isosphaeraceae bacterium | reverse complement strand
GTGCCGGTGGCCGCCGCCGGCCGCGTGACGCCGGGCCAACTGCCGGCCGCGACGGTGGCGCGGGCGATCTACCACGGGGCCTACGAGGGCCTCGGCGCCGCCTGGGGCGAGTTCGAATCCTGGCTCGCGGCCGAGGGGCACACGCCACGCCCCGACCTCTGGGAGTGCTACGTCGCCGGCCCGGAATCGAGCCCAGACCCGGCCGACTGGCGCACGGAGCTGAACCGGCCGCTGGTCGGGTAGCGGGCTCCTAATCATGAAAAAACCCGGCCACTCGGGACCGGGTTCTTGATCAACGTCAGTCCAACCACACTCTCAGCAGCCCGCACCGACGGGGTCGGGCTCGGGGGCGCCGAGCTGGACGAGGGCGGCGGCCTCTGCGGCGTGTCGACGGAGGTCTTCGGTGATCCGCATCGAGCAGAATTTAGGCCCGCACATGCTGCAAAAGGCGGCCGACTTGAAGGCCTCCTGCGGCAAGGTCTCGTCGTGCATCCGGCGGGCGGTTTCGGGGTCGAGGGAGAGGCGGAACTGCTCCTCCCAGTTGAAGGCGTAGCGGGCGCGGCTCAAGGCGTCGTCGCGGTCGCGGGCGCCGGGGCGGTGGCGGGCGAGGTCGGCGGCGTGGGCGGTGATCTTGTAGGCGATCACGCCCTGGCGGACGTCGTCGACGTCGGGGAGGCCGAGGTGCTCCTTGGGGGTGACGTAGCAGAGCATGCTCGCCCCGTGCCAGGCCGCGAGCGCCGCGCCGATGGCCGAGGTGATGTGGTCGTAACCCGGCGCGATGTCGGTGACAAGCGGTCCGAGCACGTAAAACGGCGCCTCGCTGCACTCGACGGCCTGCTTCTCCATGTTCATGGCGATCTGGTCCATCGGGATGTGCCCGGGACCTTCGACCATGACCTGGCAGCCCCGCGCCCAGGCGCGGCGGGTCAGCTCGCCGAGGGTCTTCAGCTCGGCGAACTGCGCGGCGTCGGAGGCGTCGGCGATCGAGCCGGGGCGGAGGCTGTCGCCGAGGCTCCAGGTGACGTCGTACTGCCGCATGATGTCGCAAAGGTCGTCGAACCGGGTATAAAGCGGGTTTTCGCGGTTATGCGCGATCATCCATTGCGCCATCAACGCGCCGCCGCGCGACACGATCCCCGTGATGCGGTGAGCGGTCAGCGCGATGTAGTCGCGGAGAATCCCGGCGTGGAGGGTCATGTAGTCGACCCCCTGCTTGGCCTGATGTTCGACGATGTCGAGGAGGTCTTGCTCCGTCAGATCCTCGACCTTCTTGACCTTCTGGATCGCCTGGTACATCGGCACCGTGCCGATCGGCACCGTGCTCGCCGCGAGGATCGCCTGGCGGATCGCGTCGATGTTGCCGCCGGTGGAAAGGTCCATCACCGTGTCGGCACCGAGGTCGACCGCGAGCTTGAGCTTGGCGAGTTCGTTGTCGATGTCCGAGGTGACGGCCGAGTTGCCGATGTTCGCGTTGATCTTGCACTTCGACTTGATGCCGATTCCCATCGGCTGCAGGCCGAGGCGGAGGTGGTTGACGTTGGCGGGAATGACCATCCGGCCGCGACCGACCTCGGAACGGACCAGCTCAGGCTCAAGATTCTCGCGCCTGGCGACGAATTCCATCTCGGGCGTGACGTTTCCGAGCTTCGCCTGTTCGATCTGGGTCATGATGCCTGAAAACTCCTCAACAAGGTCCGACGTCTCGATCCGTCGTCCGACCATTGATCCCGTTGCCGAATCGGTCCGTCGCCGGCGACCGAATGCGTCCCGCTATCGACTTCCATCCTAGACTCCACGCCGGCTTTCGGTCAATTCGGCGATGCGTCGGCTCAGGAGGATTGCAAAGTCCGACGTTAACCCTTCTCCCCCCGGGAGAAGGTGCCGCGAAGCGGCGGATGAGGGGTCTTTTGCTTGACTCCACGACTCGAAGACCCTCATCCGTCCTACGGCCACCTTCTCGCGGGGGGAGAAGGACGGACTTTGCAATCCTCCTGTGCGTCGGCTCGGTGAAGACGACCGATCGGTCGGTGCGTCAGTGCGGCGAATCATGCAATCAGATGCCATCCAGTCGCGGAAATTCTTGAGGGACCGACTTTCTCCGAATTCTTTCTCGGATGACCTTCGAGTCGGTTGACGAACGCCAATTCACTCATCAAGATGGAGAAGATCAAGATTGCGAAGGGATGCCCTCGTTTCCCCCCGCTTCCGTCATCCGCCATTATTATCATCGTTAAATCGGGTTCCAAAGTTCACCGGAGAATTCCGCGTGGAGCCTACTCGCATGGCCGCGAGCAAAACCGACGCCACGACCCCGCCGAGGCGGCTCCTCCGGAAAAGGTCGTTGCTGTTGATCGGATCGGTTCCCGCGATCTTCGCGTTCGCCTGCTGGCGGCTGACCGAGCCGTTTGAATCCCTCCGCGCCGACCCGGGTTTGAATCCGTCGATCGCGGACGTCCCCAAAGTCGAGGCGATCGCCGTCTCGAAGCCCTCGGTCGTCTGGCCGGTAAACAGGCTCGAAGGGGACGCGGCCAAGAGCCTGCTTCTCGACGTCCTCGACGTCGCCACCGACCGGCTGAGCCATGTCTCGGGCTATACGGCGACGTTCCGCAAGCAGGAGCGGCTCAAAGGGAGACTCGGGCCGGTCCAGACCCTGGCGATGAAGGTCAGGCACCAGCCCTTCGCGCTCTATCTGAAGTTTCTGAGCCCGCAAGCGGGCAAGGAAGTCGTCTACGCGGAAGGCCGGCACGACAACAAGCTGATCGCCCATTCCGGAGGGTTCTCCCGCCTGCTCGTGCCGAGGCTGGCCGTCCCGCCCGACCACCCGCTGGCGCTCTTGGACTCGCGCCATCCCGTGACCGAGGCCGGGCTCGCGAACTTGGCCGCGAGGCTGGTGAAGTTCCGAAAGATGGACCTGACCGACGCCGACGCCGAGACGATCCTCGACCGCGTGACCGACGCGGAAGGACAGGACTGGCTCCGATCCGTCCACCTCCACACGGTCAGGGACGACACCCGCCCGTTCGCGAAGATCGAGGTCCTCTACGAGCCCAAGACGTTCATCCCCATGCGGATCCGCAACTTCGACTGGCCGGCCCCCGGACAGGGGATCGAATTGCCGTTGGCGGAACATTATATTTACGATAAGGTCGATTTTGACTCTCAGCTTTCCGCCCGGGACTTTGACCCGGCGAATCCCGAGTACGCCTTTCATCGGTATTGAACGAGGTATCCGGCCGCGAACGATCGCAGGCCTGGAACGCGGCAGACCCGTC
>JAYUFP010000871.1:0-3274 GCA_043738665.1 Isosphaeraceae bacterium | reverse complement strand
CACGGAGGACCGTGGGAACGAGGACGATTTCTAGCCTTCTGTCGGCTCATTGTTATTTTAAAGTTCAAACCAAGTCCGACAAAGGCCCGCCGCCGCAGTAATCCGGGTTCCCGAACTTCTCGATCTTGTGCCCGAACCCGTGGGCGAGCGAGAGCAGGAGGCGGTTGTGGGGAACCTTCTTGAAGTTGAGCGACCGGCCCATCTTGAAGTCGAGGCCGTTGCCCACCAGGACGAACGGGATGTTGTCGAGCGTGTGCGAATTCCCCTGGCCGAGCTCGTTCGTCCAGATGATCAGCGTGTTGTCGAGCAGGCTTCCGGGTCCGCCGGGCTCGGGGGTCTCGGCGAGTTTTTTGGTCAGGTAGGCGAGTTGCTCGCAGTACCATTTGTTGATCTTCGTGAGCTTTTCCTGCGACTCTTTGTCGTCGTCGGGCTTGTGGGAAAGCTCGTGGTGGCCTTCCTTGACGCCGAGCCAGTGCATCTTGGCGCCGCCGACCGAGTTGGTGAACTGGAAGGTCGCGACCCGGGCGAAGTCGGCCGCGAAGCTGTTCACGAGGAGGTCGATCTGCATCTTGCTGATGCGGGGCATGTTGTCGTTTTCCTCCTTGACCCCCGGTTCGAGCTCGGGAACGGCATGGCCGAGGTCGCGGCCGGTCCCGTTCTTGAGTTCCTGCTCCATCTCGCGGACGAACGTGGCGTGCTCGTCGAGGATCTGCCGGTCCTCGGGGCTGAGCTTGGATTCGACCTTCTTGAGGTCGTCCTGAAGGTCGTCGAGGATGCTCTTGAGGCTCTCCTGGTCCTTCATCCGGCCGTAGAGCTTGGCGAAGGTCTGATACGGGTCGTCGACCGGGGCGATCGGCTTGTTCGGCCCCGCGTACGACATCCGGGTCCAGGTGTCGGCCTTGTCGGGGACCATCACGCCGAGTTCGAGCGAGCCGAACCTCGTGCGGGTGGCCGGATCCTTTTGCAAGACGTTCTTGATCTCTTGATCGATCGAGATCCCGCTGGACCACCCGGCCGGGGTGTGCGAGCCGCCCTGGATGTTGCCCGGGAAGAGTTCGACGCCCGTGAGCAGGCAGCCGATGCCGCGCATGTGGTTGTCGCCGTCGCCGCGGACCTTGTCGCAGACCCCTTTGAGGATCAACGTCTTGTCCTTGAACGGTTCCAGCGGCGAGAGGCTTTCCTTGAGCGTGAACTGATCGCCGACCTGGTCCGGCCAGAAGGTCTTGGGAACGATCCCGTTGGGGCTGAACATGACGATCAGACGCTGCTTGCGCCGGGGGACGTCCGTGAAAGAGCCCGAGGCCAGCCCCGGCAGGTTCAGCAGGAACGGGTAGGCCGCCGCGCCGATGCCCAGGTCGCGGAGGAATTCTCGTCGCGTGCGGATGCGGGCCATGTCGGCCTCCTTTTGATCGGAAAGTCGGCGTGATCTCTCGGATTATGGCTTCTCGGAGCGGGGCGTCAAGGCGGACGCCGCCGCGATCTCGACTAAAAGTTTGCGAATATGAAACTGGTTCGTCTCGAACGACCGCCGCAGGTCGGGAAGCGTGCCGGGGCCGAACGCCAGGGCCGGCTGCTGGACCATGTGGTGGAAGAGTTGCTCGACGAACGCGTTGTGCGTCTCTTCACTCCGGGCCAGGAACGCCGCGAGGTCGCGCGCCCCGCCGAATTTCACGTTCTCACCCGTCTTGGCCAGATAAACGCCGGTCGCGTCGATCGGCTTGGCCTTTTCCTCTTTGCGGAAACGGCCGGTCGCGTCGAAGTTTTCGAGAGTGAACCCGAGCGGGTTGATCATCGAGTGGCACGTCAGGCAGGTCGCCGGGCTCGTTTGCAAAGCCGTCCGCTCGCGGGTCGTGAGGTTCGGGTGCAGGCTCGGCGCCAACGGCGCGGCGGCGACCGGCGGGGCTCTCAGCGAGCGACCCAGCACGCTCCTGGCCAGGAACACGCCGCGGTGGATCGGCGAGGTCGTCCCCGTGTAGGCGAATCGCGCCATCAAGTACGGATGGGTGAGCAACCCGGCGCGTTCGCCGTCGTCGATCTTGACCTTCCGGAACCCGGCGTCGGGAGGCAGGCTCGCCCCGTAATACCCGGCGAGACGGCCGTTGAGGAACATCTCGTCGGAGAGGAGCAGTTTCCGGTAATCCGACGACTCGCCCCAGACGATGTCCTCCACGAAGAGGTCGAGCGAGGTCCGCAGGTCCGACGCGATCGTCTCGTCGAAGCCAGGGTAGGTTGAGGAATCCTTGGCGATGTCGGGCACGTCCTCGACGGTGAGCCATTGCAGGAAGAACTCGCGGACCTTGGCCTTCGCCCGGGGGTCGCCGATCATCCGCTCGGCTTGTTTCTTAACCTCATCACGCGTGGCGAGCTTGCCCGCGGCGGCGGCTTCGAGCAGGGTCTTGTCAGGAGGGGCGTCGCAGAGCGAGAACGACAGCCGAGACGCCACGTCGTAGCCGTCGGGCTTCCCTTCGTTCAGCTCGCGATAAAGGAACCGCGGCGACTTCAAGACGAAGAGCACGACCTTCGACACCGCGACGTTCAGATCCTTCGCGTCCTTGAACTGGCGGTCGACGTAAAGCGCCTTCCGTTCATCGGTCAACGGCCTGCGGAAGGCGCGTTCGGCGAAGGTCTCGCAAAAGCCGATCAGGGCCTCTTTGCGGTCTTTGGCGTCCTCGCGGATTCCTGACAAGGCACGCAAATGGGCGTTGACGTATACCGCGGTCTCGATGGCGGCGTCGGTCGCGGCCTTGTCCCATTCCTTCGAGACCGAGGTTCCGCGCTCGTAACCCACGCTCCGGTCGTCGGGCGGAAATGGTGTGCTGACGGCATAGCTCTCGGCGAATGTGATCGGTGACAGATAACGCTCGGCAATGATCTCCACCGGCCGATGCGGGAGTTGCCATGCCAGGGAGATCGACGCTTTCTCGCGCTTGAGCTTTTGCTTCTGCTTCTCGTCTTTGACCCCTTGGTGCGACTTGCTGAATTCGAGCTTTAAGGGGTACACCCGACCGGCGAGCAGGAAGATCGATCCGCGGAACTCCTTATCGTTCCCGGACTTGACCCACGCGTCAATCAGCGGCTTGGTGTTGTCGTTGACCCAGAGCCGGAGCCCCTGATCGCAGTGGACGACGAACTCGTAGGTGCCGGTCTCGGGGGCGAGAACCGACCCCGACCAGCGGATCGAGAACTCCTGCGCGGGGAGGTAAACCGGAGGAACCGTCGACGCGGCCAGCACCAAGGCCGACGCGCGGATGGCGAATTCCTTGGGGTCGATCTT
>JAYUFP010000870.1:0-9890 GCA_043738665.1 Isosphaeraceae bacterium | reverse complement strand
GGCTTGGTGGATGTGAACCAGAAGGTCGTCGAGCGAGAGGCCTTTCACAAGGTAGTCGGCCACACCCCCGGAATACCCTTCAAGCAAGGCATCGGAGTCCCCAAGGTTCGACAGCATCACGACTTTCGTTCCCGAAGCTTCCGGATCGAGCCGCAGGCGGTCAAGGACTTCGAAGCCGTTCAGCCCCGGCATCCAGACGTCGAGTAGGAGAAGGTCCGGGTTATGTTCGGCGACCAACCTAAGTGCCTCGAAACCGTCGGCGGCTTCGTAAACCTTGTGGCCGTCATGCCGGAGCAAGTCGGCGTAGATTGACCTCAGATCGGCGTCGTCATCAGCGATGACAATGGTGGTCCTCATACCCGCACCTCCAGCGCTGAGCCCCGGAGTCCGTCTCCACGTCTCATCATATACGCGACATCAATCCGTCCGCCACGCCAGACTCTCCCAAATTCGCGCAAATCGGCGTCGGGACTTACTCTTACGATATCAGCGAAGAGACGTTGGGTGTCATCTGCAAGAAACGTTCTGAAAGGGGTCCGAGAACGCGCTTAGACCCAATACCGTTCAATTAGCGGTAAGTTATTGACCCAGTATGTATTTGCAGCCCCAAAGGGGCGACCGATACTAGGCTCTGTCGGAAAAGCCAGATTCAAAGCGGCTTCGTACGAGAAATCAGCGGCGAAAACTCCGCGTTCCAGGGTTTTCCGACAAAGCCTAGCCCGGGGCTTCAGCCCCGGGAATCGGTCGAGCCGGTGACAACCTCCTTCAAGCCCTGTAAGGGCGGGAGGATTCTCGGAGGTTCCGCCGCCCCTGCGGGGCTCGGCAAAACATATGCGGTTTCGTTTATCAAACCAGGGGCTGAAGCCCCGGGCTACCGTAGGTCGCCCGTTCGGGGCTGCAAGGACACGACTGAGCAACGACTTACGGCTCGTTGAACGGTATTGCGCTTAGGCCCCCTTCTTTTCTGCGATTGCAGTGGGAAGGACTTTAGCGTACAGCTTGATTTCTTCAATTAATTACGCTCGATTGAAAAATACTTGACGGAGTGATGGTCATGACGACCAGTCGCAGAAGTCCCTATGCGTTCACACTCATCGAACTCATGGTAGTGGTCACTGTTATCGGAGTGCTCGTGGCCTTGCTGCTACCTGCTGTCCAGGCGGCACGCGAATCGGCTCGGAAAGTGGCTTGTCAGAGCCAACTGAAGCAGATAGGACTCGCCCTCGCCAGTTACGAGTCGATGGCCGGGACGCTTCCCCCCTTAAATTCGTTTTCGCCTCAAACCTACCTGCTTCCTTATTTGGAGCAAGTCCCCCTTTATAACGCGATCAACTTCACCGACGGAATTGGTGCGGCTTCTTATCTCAATGTCACGGTCAAGAGTCTCCAACTCGCAGTTTTCTTGTGTCCGTCGGATCGAGGGACTCCGTCGGTCTCTTCGTCGTGGAATAACTATTACGCGAATCTCGGCACAGGCTACCAGGCGTCCGGTTTAAATGGCGCTTTCGCGGATAACACAACGTTACGTGACTTTCGTGACGGCCTGAGTCAAACGGCGACGTTCAGCGAATGCGTGCGTGGCGGACCGTATCCCAACCGTGATGTGAAGGGCGGCGTCTTCATGACTCCGGCCCTGACGTCCTCTGCCCAATTCGATTTGTTCGTCACCACATGTCACGGTCTAGAACCTGCCACCGCACCAATCATCGACGTACAAAAGGGATCTACATGGATGTTCAAAATCCTCGGATCAACATTATATAATCACGTCCAGCCCATCAATGATCGCACATGCATGAACGGCCAAGAACAGTTTCTTGGCGCTTGGACTGCCGGCAGCCGCCACCCAGGTGGTTGTCTCACGTTATTCGCTGACGGCCATGCCTCTTTCCTCAAAGAAACCATGTCCCTCCAATCTTGGAGGGCTCTGGGTACTCGCGACGGTAATGACATTGTGTCTTCACCCGAGTGATCCTTGCTTGGTTTTCAATGCCTCGAACTTACTTCGCACCATGAGGAGTCTACTACGAATGAGACACGCAATGCGCCTTCTCCCAGCGGCAATTCTTACCGTAGCGGTGTGGATCATGCCGATGTCCGCACACGCACAATTTGGGAGGGTCTACACCACGACGATTACCTCACCGGCCGCCGGCGCGGTCATCGTGACCCCCACGGGACAGATTACGGTGACCGGAAAAACGACGTACACGGGCATTTTTGGCGCCAATGTAACAAATGTACAAGTATCGTTGTTCGATCCTACCGGCAAACTGTGTTGCCAAGACCAAGCTAATACCAAAGTTATCCCGCTACCTCAGGGTGGCGGAAGTTCCTGGTCGAATAATAGGATTGGTAATTTCACCGTACCGGGAGCGTACACGATCAAAGTACAAGCTTTGGACGGTGCCAATCCACAAAACCTGCTCGGTGCAGCCGCTACAATTACCGTGAATTACTGATCGGACTGCAACAAAACCAGTCCCAAACACCAGAAGACCCCCCCAAAACAAGTGGGGGTTTTTTTTCGCGAACGCGTAGTCGACCGGGACACCGAAGACGGAATAGCACCTTTAAATCGTTCGCCGAGATCTTGCTATATCTCCTGCTTTTTTTTACGTTTCCCTTTGTTTTTCTTGGTGCTTAAAATGGTAAAAAAAAAGCGGACACTTGGTTCCGGCATCTATCAAGTCTGAAATCGTAAACCATCGGGTCGCACATGGATTTTTTCTTGACCTTGACGAACAGTGCGATTTCCCTTACCTCTTCGTGTCAAGGTCGCGGTGCGCCTGATTCCGAGACGGATCTCGGGCTCGTTGCATCCCTTTCGAGAGACGTCTCGGAAGCCTCGCGGACTCGCATTCACGAATGTGGGCAGGTTAAGGAGGACCCGGCGATGGCTTACGACTTGATTCGACGCGTCGAGACGCTGGGAAGACCTCGTATTCTCGTGGTCGGGGACCTCATTCTCGACCGCTATATCTGGGGTTACGCCGAGCGGATCAGCCAGGAAGCCCCCGTTCCGCTCCTTCGCGCCGACCATCGCGAGCACCGATTGGGAGGCGCGGCGAGTGTCGCGACCATGCTAAGTGCCCTGGGCGCGGACGTTCGCCTGATCGGCGGCGTGGGTCGCGACGCGGAAGCGGTCATCGTTCGTAAACTTTTGGCGGATCATGGGATCGACGACCAACTCGTCGTCGCGCTCGACGACCGGCCCACGACCTTGAAAGAGCGTTATATCGGGCGCGCCCAGGACCGTCATCCCCAGCAAATGATGCGCGTCGATTATGAAACTCGGGAACCGATCCCTCCCGAGACCGAATCCTTCTTCTGGCAACAACTCCCCGAGGCCGTCGCTCAGGCCGACATCGTCTTGATCTCCGACTACGACAAAGGCGTCTGCACGCCGAGCCTGCTGCGCTCGTTGATCACAGCCTGCCGAAGTCTCGACGTCCGCGTCATTGCCGACCCGATCCGGTCGAACGACTATTCGAAATACCAGGGGGTCCATTCGATGACCCCGAATCGCCTCGAAGCCCAGCTCGCGACCGGTTTAACGATCACATGCCCCGAAGACGCCCTCGAAGTCGGTCGTAAGTTATTGCAGACCCTGAAGATGGAGTGCTGCATCGTGACGCTTGACCGCGACGGGATGGCCGTGGTGCATAACGACGGCCGTGAATCGCTCGTGCCGACCCGCCCTCGTCAGGTGTACGACATCACCGGCGCAGGGGACATGGTGCTCTCGATGATCGGTCTTTGCCTCGCCAACGGCGCGGATTATGAGGAAGCCGTCGCGCTGGGGAATGTCGCGGGAGGCCTGGAAGTCGAAAAGATCGGCGTGGCCTTGCTGAGTCGTCAGGAAATCCTCCGCGACCTTCTCGATCATCATCGCCCCGATGCCGGGAAGCTCCACTCCAAGGACTCGATCCTTGAAGAGGTGCGAAGGCGTCGTGAGTCGGGTCAATCCGTCGTCTTCACCAACGGTTGCTTTGACTTGCTCCATCCCGGCCACATCCGTCTCTTGCGACAAGCCTCGGCGCTCGCCGGTTTCCTGATCGTCGGCCTCAACTCCGACGACAGCGTCCGCCTCCTCAAAGGGCCGAACCGGCCGATCAATTCCGAGGACGCTCGGGCCGAGGTTTTGGGAGCCCTCGAATGCGTGGATGCGGTCGTGATTTTTGACGACGAGACCCCAATCGATCTGATCACGTCGATCCTCCCGGAAGTTCTCGTCAAGGGGGGCGATTACCGCCCGGAAGAGGTCGTCGGGCGAGAAGAGGTTGAATCGGCGGGAGGGAGGCTCGTCTTGATCCCCCTGGTCGAGGGTCACTCGACGACCAAGATGGTCCTCCGCGTTTCGGACCGGGAGAAGAAGTTCCACGTCCATCAAGGCGAGGAACTTCCCGGACCGGCCACGTTGCGGCTCACGAATTCCCCAAACGAAACGACCGCCGCGGATCATCGCGACGGCCGTGAATGAGTCGACTTCTAACCATCCGACCGAACATCAACTCGATCGGAAGTCGGTTTCAGTCCGGACAAACGGGTCCGCGAAGATCGAGCCGATCAGGCGGACGACAATCAACGTCGCCGTGAAGAACGCATAGAGGCCGACCAGGGTGCTATAGCCTCCGGTGAACAGCCTCCAGAAGACTTCCGCCGCGGCGATCGTGCCGGCATAAGCGAAGAGCACGAGACCGGTCGTCGCCGGCCAGTGAACTCGTCGCGTGCCCTCGTTAAAGCTGGTGAATAGGTTCCTCATCTCATGTGGTCCTTTCTCCCGCCGAGCGAACCCGGTGGCGGAAAGACCGTCGGGAGCGGCTCGCTCGGTCACCAAGACCGTTGGCCACTCGACCGTCGGATGTGTATTCGTCGCTCAAAGTCAGATATTGACCGGGGGGCAAGTTCCCACGTCCCTCCCACCGATTCAAGCGCCGACATCGTTTCGACCGATCAATCTGTTAGCTCGCGCCAGGACGGCATGACCTGCGCCGTCGGCGCGTCGAGAGTTCTCGGCGCGATGAATCCCGGCCTCGGCGCGAGGCAACGGAGGTTGCGACCCGATGAAACGACCACGCTCGGGAATGGGGACCGAGCTCCTGCCGGTCGCCCTGGTCCATCTGGGCCTCGCTGGAACACTCATCCTCGTTCTCTACACCTCTCATAGGTCTGCCGTCTTACAACGCCGTGAACCGGTGAAATCACACAACACACCCCAGGTGGTTGTTTCAAACATCCCCGAGCCGGAACCCGAAGTTGAGCCGCCGCCGGTCGCCGTCCTGCCGCCCAAACCTTTGAAGCCGGTTGAAGATCCGACGAAACCGATTCTCGCAAGACTGTCGGCTGAAGAGACTAAACTGCGAGCTGAGGCGGCCGATGCCGATCGCCAATCCGAGGCGCTCGAAGCCGCGCGACAGGTCGCCCTCGCGGAGCTGAAACGCTGGAAAAGGCGTGAATCGGTGGTCCGGGCTCAGGTCGATGCACTCGCCGAGAAGGCGGAGAAGATCGAGGACGAGGCCAATGCCCTCGCCATGGAGCGCGATGTCCTGGCACGCCGGCGCGACAACGAGAAGGCCGACCTGGCGAAAGCCAAGGTAATCGCCGGGGGCTATGCGGTCCTCCCTCATAAAGGCGTGCATGGAACCTGGCAGCGTCCGGTCATGATCGAGTGCAAGGACGGCCAGGCGATCCTCCAGCCTTCGGGGATCGCGTTCAACATGATCGACATGTCCCCATTGGCCGTTCTCCGTGGAAGTCCCTTTTTGGGAGCGATGGCCAGAGAACTCGTCAAGGTCCAGCAAGCGACTTCGCCCGACGGCGACCCGGTCGTCCCCTACATCTACTTCATCGTTCGCCCCGACGGGGTCCGACCCTACTACGAAGCGCGGAGTCGTCTGGAACCGTTGGGGATCGCCTTTGGTTACGAACTGGTCGAGCAGGATTGGCAGATCGAATTCCCGAACTTCGACGAACTTCAGACCTGGGACGGTCTTACGCCGCTCCGACCCAAAGAAAGCCCTGTCTCGCCTCTTGCCTCGTCAGAACCCACACCACGAGCCGGCGGCGGGGGCGATTTCGTTTGGCCAGTCGATCGCGGCGGGTTAGATCCGTCGGATTCGCGGGAAGGGGGCAAAGGCGCCGGAAACGGAGCGCAGCGCGGCGCCGACAAGCCGGAAGCGGAAAATGGCTTCGTTTGGCCGACAAGACCACAGGGCCGTGCAGGTGCAAGTGCGGGGGGTCTCCAAGAGCCGCAACGGGAAGTTTCGGGTGTCGGCGGCAGACCGCTCGGGTCGGGAGTTCTCGATCACCCCGGTCCCAATGGCGGTGGAGTCGATTTCGGTGACTTGAAACCTCCTCTCCCCGGACGCGAGATTGGGAGGACCTCACCGAGGACGAGCCGGCTCGGTTCCCCCAACGGCTTCGATCGGACATCGACACCCACTACCGGCAGGAATGCGACCGGGATCGTGACCCTCGACCCGAACCAACTCCCCGCGTTTGACTCCGCGGACGGCTCCCCGGTTGCCGGTCGTGGAACCACCCAAGGGCAACGCGGCCGGGGGGGTAAGCCTCGATCGGCGAGCCCTGGCGGAGGGAATTCCGCGGGGCAACCCCCTGTCGACCTGAGCTATCCAGGGCCGGGAAGATCGGCCTCAAGCGGCGTGGGCCTGGATTTCCCGGACACGACGCAGACGCCGACGCGCCCACCCTCGGGACGGGTACGGATTGACCCGGCCTTGCTCGCCTACGTTGATGAGGCTCAGGAAGTCCTCGACCGAATGCATGGTCGGGGCAACGGTACCGGGATTTCGGGCGATCCTCAAAACAACGACCCGACCTCGACGGGGAGTCCAGAGGAAGGGTCGGCGGGACAACCCGAATCAGGAACAGGCGCGCCACCCTCCGGCGGTGGGAACTCCGGCAAAGCCGACTTCAAACCGGCGTTAACCGGCGGAAAGCCTGGCTCACAAACAAGTTCCGGCAGCACAGCAGCCTCAGGAAGTTCCGCGGCGAGCCCGGGAGCGACCGCCTCAGGTGGAGGCTCCAGCGATTTGAGACCGAGTTCCGCGACCCCACCGCAGTCGCGACCGAACTTCCCGCCCCTACGCAACACGATCGTGGAAGTGCCACTCCCACTGGTCGTCGCATGTGCTTCGGACGGGGTCACGATCCACCCTGGAGGCTACCGACTCTCGTCGAGTGCCTTGAAAAAACAGGGGGCACTCGTGACCGATCTTCTGGCGATCGTCCGGAACCATGCGCTCACCGACCCGAACGTCCATCCCAAGCCCCGGATCGACTTCTTAATCGAGCCGGGCGGGTCTGAATCCTATACCGAAGCGCGGAAGCAGACCGTGCTTTCCGGGATTCCTTGGCCGGTCTCGTTCCAGGTTTCCGAAACGTCCGCCCCCCGCGTCTTTCCCAAGGAGCGGTTCTGATGGGGTCGCCGGGAATGGATAAGACAAGCGTGACCGAATCTTACGCCGGAGTTCTCGGGAACCTATTCGCCGTGCTGGGCACCCTCGCGGTCGTCGGGATTGTCGTCGCCGGGCGCGAACCCGAGACGCGTGGAGTCGTCGCCGTCGTCGAGGCCTTGAAGCCTGTGGGAAAGCCCGTAAAGCGACCGAAGCCGGTCGCGATTACGCTTCCTGCGGCGCCGGTGGTGGAAGCACCCAAGATCGACAAGGAAGCGGTGGCGAAGGCGGAAGAAGCGCTCGACGCGGCGGCCGGCGACGCCGCCCGGGCCGCGGACCGAGCCAAGAGCAAGTCCGAAGCGTTGTCGACCGCGACGCAGCAGGCCGCGACCGCCGGGCGAATGGCCAAGACGCTCGCGTTCCGGGTTCGCGATCCGAGCGCCCGAATCTCGCAAGTAGGCGCCCGATTGACGAGCTTGAAGACCGAACGGGACAAGCTCAGAGCGGAAGTGGGTTCACTCGCCGCGTTGCCGCGTCCGAAAGCCAAGGTGCTGTCGAACAAGAACCCGGTGGCGAAGCCTTCCGACGGCAACGAAAGCCACTTCGAGATCCGCCGCGACCGCGTCTCGTTCATCGATCTCGACCGCTTGATGACCCTGGTCAAGACGGACGCCCAGCTTCGGATTCGAATGTCCGACGGGGCCAGGCTCGTCGATGCCAAGGTCGGGCCGGTCGGGCCGTATTCGCTGCACTACGTCCTCGGCCGAGCGATTCCCTCGGGGATCGAAGAGTTGATGGAGCGCAAGGGAATTTCCTACGACCTTCGCGGCTGGGAGGTCGTCCCCGAATTTGAAGGCCGGGGTGAAACGTACGACCAGACGCGGCACCCGGTCTCGGAATTCGCACGAGCCGTGAGCCGGCTCAATCCTTCCAAAGGGACCGTGACGCTGTGGGTCTACCCGGACGGCTTCGCCCTCTACCGTCGCCTTCGCGAAGACCTCCAGGCCCGCGGGTTCCTTGTCGCCGCCAGGCCGTTACCCGACGGCATGGCGATCCGCGGAAGCCCGTCGGGGTCGCTGTCGGCAGGGCAATAGGGCATCAAGAGGAACCTACGAGGCGCGCCCGTGCAGCCATGAGAACGTAGCTGGTGGACGCTCGGCGACTCGCTCTTCGATCTCCGTCGCGAGCATCTCGTAGCGCTCGGGCTGGCGGCAGAGGTACTCCTGGGCTTTCGCCGATTTGCCCGAGAACGACCTCCCCGCCAGGCCCCACACCTCGTTAAGGTGGCGGATGATCGAGGCGTAGTCGCGCGACGTATAGACACCTGTACGTTGCGTTACCACTCCGTAATGATCGAACAGGTCGGGATCCCGACCGTCCGTCATCAATGCGCCCGGCATCGCGATAAGCCGCCTGAGCATCGTGCGGTAGGAAAGCAACGCGCCGTCCGGGTCGCGTTCGAACAACTCGGAGACGATCTTGGTGTAAAAGACCTCGTGTCGCGTCTCGTCGGCGGCGATCTTGCGACAGATCTTCCCGAGATTCTCCTCGCCCTTCTTGATGGCGAGGTGGCCGAGATTTCCGTGAGTGATCCGAGTCGCCCTCTCCTGGAAGGCTGTGTAGATCATTCCCGCATAGTCGTCGCCTTCCGTCCCGGCGCAAAACCCGTTTCGGATCAGGTGGTGGATCGTCCGCTCGACGGCCTTCATGTCGACGCGACCGGTGAGCCTGAGATAGGCGTTAAGCAGGTCGCCGTGTCGATTCTCCTCGGCCGTCCAGCCCCGGAGCCAGCGCGCCCAAGGGGTGTCCGACGTTCCCGTCGTATCTTTCGCGATCCGCTGCAACGAAATCGCGTAATTCGGCAGAGCTTCCTCGGTCACCATGTTCCCGACGAGCACGATGAGCAACTCGTCAGGGAGACACTGAGCCGACTCGCGAAACCGTGAGAGTTGCTCCGACCAATCCTCGGCCGTAAGGTCGGGAAGGAAATCGGTGGGCTGCCAGGCTTGCTCGACCGGAGTGAGCAGAGAGAGGTGATCCGCGACGTGACTCTGCAAACTCTCGATCACGCTCATTGGTCGAGCCCCAATCAAAATTTTATCATGATAGCAAATCGAGTCCGCGGTTGACAGTCGGTTTGATCGGAAATCGGAAATCGGAAATCGGGAAGGGGTGCGGCAACCGATTCCCGCGGATGATCGCGGCGGTCGCCGAAGGATCTCGCGGGCCGCGGGTCTCCTCACCCCGCCCGTCCGCGCGATCGACCGTCCCGCGCCAGGAGCACAGGATACCAGAATCCGTCGGCGCACCGATCCGGTCCGGATTTATACTTCGCGCGGCGTTGAATGAGACGTTCAAAACGGAAGGGCGAGCCCGGGCTGGTGAAAAGTTGGATTTGCCCGGTCTTTGTGTTCATCGCGAATGGGTTGCGTTTTTTTTCGCGGGGCGAGGCCTTGATGAAGTGGACATCGA
>JAYUFP010000869.1:0-9903 GCA_043738665.1 Isosphaeraceae bacterium | reverse complement strand
CCCATTGCCCAGTGAAGAGCGTGACTGGACGCGCCATGGAGTCGGTCTCCGCGTTGATTCGAGAGTCAGATTTTCCTCGCGGGAATTAAGAAAGCAACCATAGGGGGGCGACCCGGGATTGTCAACGATTTGACGCCGGCCGGTTTCACGCGGATAATCCGGGAATTGCCTCGACCATTCCTCGAAAAGTGCGGTCCCGATGGTTCCTCGCGCGTTGCTCTTTGACTTCGACGGCGTGATCGCCGACACCGAGAACCATCACGTGGCCGCCTGGCAGCGTACCTTCGGCCTGCTGGGCTGGCTCGTCCCCGACGAAATCTGCGCCCGGGCGGCCGAACAGGACGACCGCACCTTCCTCGCGAACCTCTTCGAAGAGAAATCGATCGAGGACGCCGACATCGACGGCTGGATCGCCCGAAAGCAGGAAATCACTCTGGCGCTGCTGACTGACTCTCCGAGGGTCTATCCGGGCGTGGCTGCCCTGGTCTCGCGACTGAACCGGCGGGTGAAGCTCGCGGTCGTGACGACCACCTGGCGCGACAATGTGATGACCGTACTGAACGGGGCGGGGCTGGCCTCGGCCTTCAGCCTGATCGTCGCCAAGGAAGACACACCGCTTCGGAAGCCCGACCCCGCGCCGTACCGGATCGCCGTCGAACGGCTCGGAGTCGCGCCGAACGAAGCCATCGCGCTGGAAGACTCGCCGGGAGGGCTCGCCTCGGCGATGGGGGCGGGGGTCAGGGCCGTCGCGGTCGGACATCGGCGTCCGCCGGGGCCCTGGACGGGCTCTTTCCCCTTTGTGTCTGATTTTTGCGACACGGAAGCCGTCATTTCTCTCCTCGATTTGACACGACTTAAAACCTTGTGATACTCAGTTCCCTGTCGGTTGGAACGACCCGTAGGTCAGTTCTGACCCGGTTCCCCCCTGCGCACTTGGGCCTCCATGAGTCTCGTAAGGATCCCGATCCGCCGTGTTGTACCACGAAGAGGGCGGCATCGTCCCGACCGCACCTTCAACGGTCGCGGGCTCCATTCCGATCTTTCCGGTTCATCCGCAATCCCGGACCCGCATCCCTGCGCTTGACGGCATCCGCGGGCTTGCGGTTTTACTCGTCGTCTTCTATCACTTCATCCCCGAAGAGGCTGCCGAAGCGTCGGTCTTGTGGCGTTGGGCGCATCTGGGATGGGTCGGCGTCGATCTGTTCTTCGTGCTCTCGGGCTTCCTGATCACGGGCATCCTGATCGACGACCGCGACAAGCCGAACTACTTTCGAAACTTCTACGCGCGACGAACGCTCCGAATTTTCCCGCTTTACTACTTGGTACTGTTCGCCACCCTTCTGGCGGTTCCCGCCTTGGTCATCGCATTCGGGATCGAGCCGACAGGCCCCAAGGGATTTGGGAAGGCCTGGAAGGATCTGGCGGAGGTTCGCGCCAATCAAGCCTGGCTCTGGCTCTATGTCTCGAATTTCGGCGCAGTCTTTCGTGGCATCGACTGGAAAGGGTTCGCCCACTTTTGGTCGCTAGCCGTCGAGGAACAGTTCTACCTGATCTGGCCCGCGGTGGTTCTCTGGATCAAGCCTTCGCAGCTCTCCCGGACCTGCCTGTTCCTGATCGTCGCCGCATTCCTCACGCGTTGCGCGACCCTGGCTCTGGGGCAAGGCACCCTCGCCTGCTATTTCCTGACGCCTTGCCGGATCGACACCCTGGCGTTCGGGGCGTGGATCGCGGTCGCCTATCGGTCACCGATGGGCTTTCGGGTGCTCGCCACGATCGCCCGGCGCGTGCTCCCGATCATCCTATTGCTGCTCGTCATGATCTTCGCCTTGGAACGCGGGCCGACTTACGACTCGTATGTCGTCGCGACGATCGGATTCACGCTGTTCGCGATGTTCTGGGCGGCGACGCTGATCGTCGCGCTGACCGCGTCGGATTCGAGCCTCGTTTCGAGAATCTTGCGATCACCGTTCATGACGTTTTTCGGAAAGTACAGTTATGGAATTTATGTGTTCAACCGCCTCTTGATCGTCCCAGTTCGGCTCGTCCTTCGGCCTGACAAACTGGCGGAGTGGCTGGGGCGCGACGGCGCCGTGAGCGCCCAGATCCTCTTCGGCGTTTCAATCAACGTGGCGCTGGCGTTGATCAGTTGGTACGCCTTTGAACGGCATTTCTTGAAGCTGAAGCGCTATTTCGCGTGAAGGACTCGTTGATGCCGGGATCAGGAACAGGCCGCGATTGAGTTTCCGCTTTTCGTGTGGGTTGATCGAAATTCGGACTTCGAATGCCCCTGGTCGTACCCGACCAGTGCCGTTGCACGGTGGCGAATACGCACTGGTCGGGTGAGCGTGTTTTGCGGCGTAAGCACACGGATTTGCGCTCTCTCGTAGGGTTCCCGATTGCGGACCATCCGCCGTTCGCCCCCGAATCGAAGACGGCTCGGAATCGCGGACCCTACAAAAATCAATGAGCCCACCGAAGGCTGGAAATCGTCCTCGTTCCCGCGGAGGACCGCGGGAACGAGTCGCGCCGGGCTCTTTAGCTCTGTGTCGGGTCGTTGACAAAATCAGGGAAAATCAACCATCGACCCCCTGCCAATCACGTACGCTCGGGTACGACCAGTGGCCGCCGATGAGGCCGAAATCCGGGAAGTCATTTCCGGCCTGTTTCTTCACGAAGATTCGATTTCAACGAACCGCACTTTCGATGGCGTCAACCCGTTAGAATCCGGCGCGGTACCACGTCACAAATCGTCTCAAGCCTTCTCGAATCGGGGTCGACGGTTGGTAACCCAGTTCGGTCTGTGCCCGCGTGATGTCGGCATAGGTTTGTCGGACGTCTCCGGGCTGTTCGGGGAGTTGATTGACGACCGGCGTTTTTCCGAGGGCGTGGCCGAGCATCGCGATCAAGTCCCGCAAGAGGACGGGGTCGGAATTCCCAAGATTATAGAGGTGATGACTTTCGCAACGGTCGATGGCGCGGACGACGCCGTCGACGATGTCATCGACGTACGTGTAGTCGCGTCTGGTGGTTCCGTCGCCGAACATCGGCAACGGCTCACCCTTCTCGATGAGGCCGGCGAACTTGGCGATTGCGAGGTCGGGACGGTTGCGAGGCCCGTACGCCGTGAAGAATCGCAAGCCCGTCACATGGAGTCCATGGAGATGATGAAACGTATGGGCCAGCAACTCGCACGCCTTCTTAGTCGCCGCGTAGGGGCTGATGGGGTGATCGACGGGGTCCGACTCTCGAAACGGGGCGTCGGGTCGGTCGCCGTAAACGCTTGAACTCGACGCATAAACGAACTTCGGACGCGGCGTCAATCGACTCGCGGCGTCCAGGAGATGGGCGGTCCCCTGGACATTCACCGCCACGTAAAGTGACGGGTTCTCGATACTCGGTCGAACTCCCGCACGCGCCGCGAGGTGAACGACAACGTCCGGGCGCACCTGATCGAATAATGAGTGGACCGCCGAGGCGTCGCGGATATCGATCTCGACCAGTTTGAATTTCGGATGTCGAGACGCCTGGAGAATATTCCGCAACTTTCGGGAGCGCGCGTAGAACGAGTCGAAGTTATCGATCGCGGTGACGCATTCTCCCTCGGAGAGCAGTCGGTCGACCAAGGTCGAGCCGATAAAACCTGCGCCTCCCGTGACAAGGATTCGCCTTCCGGACGGGCCAGGCATCACGCTCGCTCCACGAATTCGATCAGGATAGGGGGGACTGACGCCTTCGGAGCGACCTTACTCGGCCACGAGTTCGTAATGGAGCGAGGGCGCTTTGCCGTCGAGAATGAGCGTGATTCCGCCCTCCGCCTTCTCGACCTTCGCCGGTCCGATCCTGGC
This sequence comes from Isosphaeraceae bacterium, assembly GCA_043738665.1. Lineage (GTDB taxonomy): Bacteria > Planctomycetota > Planctomycetia > Isosphaerales > Isosphaeraceae > JAYUFP01. The sequence continues at coordinate 6,058 of JAYUFP010000869.1, read as the reverse complement.
TCCGTTGTTATCCAGCGCGTAGGCTGCGATGGTCCCGGAGTGCTTCCAGGTCACACGGGCGACGACGGGCTCGGCGAGCAGGGGAGGAATTCCCGGGTCGGCAGTCTCCCGGCGCCAGTCGTCGACCCATTTGAAGCCGGTCGGTGAGACTCGCGCCACGGCTGTGACCAGAAGCCGTTTCGTCAACTCGATCGGCTCTTTCCCGGCCGAAGAGGCGAGGACCGTGGCAAATGGACTTTCGACGTCGAACGCGAGGTGGTCGAAAGCGACCGCCTCCTCGGCGGGCCAGCCGGCGACGCCCTGAGTGAACGGCGTTTCGACCACGAGCCGGCCCTTCGCCGGGTCCCATCCGGGGATTTGCTGGCCGGGCTTTCGGCTCCGTCCCGCGAGCCGGGATTTCTTCGCGGGCTCGACTTTCGTCTTGGCTTTCTCTTTCGGCTTTTCAGCCGAGGTTTCTTCGTGCCCCCTCAGCATGATCGAAGAGGCATGCGGCCAGAGCGCGAAGATCTGCGGCGAGGCGTTCGCAATCTCGGGAAGCTGGAAGATGTCTTCGCCCCCGACGGTTCCCGGCGCTGCGGAGCCCCACTCGACCGGGTACATGAACAGGCCCCGGCGAACCAGGGCGTCCCAGTCTTCGGAGACCGCCGTCGTGGCCGCGAGGATCTGTTCGGCTGATTCGTAGGGTGTCGCCCAGACGCCTTGAGTCAGATTGCAGTACTGCCCGACGACATAGGGCCGATCCGCATGACGTTTCCGCGCCGAGTCGATGAGCAGTCCGCCGTCCAGGCTCCAGAGCATCGATCGATACCGAGGGGCGATCCATGAAGGGGCCATCCAGTAGATTCGGTCATCGATCAGGTCAAGGCCCGGGGCGGCGAGCGACTCGTTGAACTCATGATCGCGACGCCAGTGGGACACGGAAGCCAGCGGGGCCTTCAGGCCATCGGCCTTGAGGGCGTCGCCGAGCCTTTTCCAGTGGGCGGAGTCGATGGCTTGCTTGAAGCGCTTTCCGTCCCGGAGCGGGCTCTTGGCGGCAAGTTCCCGATATTCCTTGCCATAATCGCCGGGCAGGTCTGTGGCGGGATCGGTCATGTCAAAGAGAGTGACCTCGCCGGCAAGGGTCACCCACGCCACCGCGGGATCGCTTCGGTAGGTCAGACTTGTTATCGGGTTCTCTCGGGCCAGGAACTCTCGGGCGCTGGCTTCGGTGAGTTTCGCGATCGTCGGGTCGAAGACCGCCTCGGGACCACCACCGGCCCGCAACGCGCCAGGCATCCTGACCCCATCCTCGGAGCGGAAACGACGGCCGCCCTGGAGCTCGAACGCGACGTAAATTCCCCGGCTCTTTAAAGCGGCGACCAATTCGTCGAGCCGATTCAAGGCGATCGGGTCGAAAGCCTTGGTGTCGTCGCGGGTGTCGTCGAAGAGGCTTCGATCCGGTCCGAGCGGCGTATCCAGGTCACCGAGACGGACGAGGTTCACACCCGACCTGGCCAGCCTGTCCGCCAGGGCCGACGCTTTGGCGGCGGCGAGGAAGGCGTAGGGAGGCAGAATCTGGACGCCGAAAAATCGTGCTCGCCCCCCCTTCGCGAAGTTCAGCCGACCGTTCTTCGAGACGACATGACCGTGCTTCCCCGCGGGCCCGTCGACGAGGAACGAGAAATCGAGCGCCGAGCCTTCCATAACGCCTGTCGAGGGTTTCACCGGAAGCCATGAGGTCACGTCGTTCTCGATGTGGAAGGGCACCCAGGCGGACGCCTCGGCGTCGGGGGATGCCGTCGCCGTGACCTCGTCGAGCTTGAGTGACCCGGCCCCTTCCCGCTCAAACTGGACGACGGCACGCTCGGCGCCCCGAGGCACCGAGACGATCGCGCGGTCGACCTTCCAGTCGAACGAGCCCGACCAGAGGAAGAGTCGAACTCCACTCGATGGTTCGAGTGGGTTCCCCAGTTCATCGAGGAAAAAGACCCGCCCCGATGCGCCCCCGGCCCCACGAAGGTTCGTCCCTTTTACAGCCGCCGAGACTTCGATCGACGAATAACGGTCAACCGGCAAGGCGAGCCCCGTGAGCGCCCGAGACCGCGACGGAGAGAGGTCGACGCACGACTTCGACCGATACCCCGGCGAGATTTTGCGGGCTCCGCTCTCCAACGACCACCCGTTCGGATCAGAATCGCCGAGCTCGAAATCGCCGTTGCGAATCATATTCGTCGTTGCCGAGCCGCCTATTGGGATTAAGTCGAACGTCACGCCATCGACGTCCAAAACCCCGGTCGCTCCGAGAAGTCCGATCGACATGATGGCGTCTTTACAGGTCGGCGGGACGGGTATGCGTTTGGCGATGTGGGTCCACGCGGTCGCCGCGCCGACGTTGCGGGCGGTCCACGGCCCCATGGTCCCCCGGCTTACCTGACGGAGCTGATCGCCGAGGAAGTCGATCATCAGGCCGGGTTCTTCGCCGAGACGCTCGCCGCTCTGGATCTGGTCGAGCCGGATCCACATGCCGATGACGATCGCCTCGTACTTCTTGCCGTCAACGCCGAAGGCCCGGCTCAATCGCGAAGGCCGGCCGACCTTGGCCGACTCGAACTTGAGATAGTGCGGTTTGACCGCGCCTCCTTCGGTCATCACCTTGACGTCGCGCGCGTTGTACCAGCCGTCGGGCAGTCCGTCTTTATTCTCGTCGTGCTCAAAATCGTCGAGGGCCGGAGGCGCGGGACGAACGAGGTAGCGATCCGGGTCCGGCTCCTGCCCGAAAGCAGGAGCGACGCCACCGACCCCGAAGCCGAGAAACACGACGAGAGTCGTCAACGACTGGATCCGCGCGACCGTGATCACGGCTGTTTCTTCCCCTCGTCGTTCTTGGAATCGGCTTTCGCCTTGGCCTTCTCCGCCGCGTCGCGCTGGGCCTGCCCCGTCATCGGCACGAAAAGCGTCGGCCGGAGGTCGGTGCGTTCGAGCTTGCCGTTCTTCTTGACCATTAAGTAGACGGTCTGGTTGAAGCGGTCGCCGAGGGGGATCACCATCCGCCCCCCCTCTTTCAATTGAGCGACAAGCGGCGCGGGGATGTCCTGAGGTGCGCAAGTCACGATGATCGCGTCAAACGGCGCCGCTTCAGGCCAGCCCGCATAACCGTCTCCGTGACGGGTGTGGACGTTGGTGTATTTCAAATCCTGGAGCAGCTTCGTCGCGCGTTCGCTCAGGGCCTTGTGAATCTCGACCGAGTAAACGTCCTTGACGAGCTGCGAGAGGATCGCCGCCTGGTAGCCCGAGCCTGTTCCGACTTCGTAAATCTTGTCGGTCGCCTTGGGCTTGAGCGCCTCGGTCATGAACGCGACGTCGTACGGAGGTGTGATCGTCTGCCCCTCGCCGATCGGGATCGATTCGTCGTCGTAGGCCAGGCGACGCGTTTCCGGCGGCAAGAATCGGTGTCGCGGGACAGTTCGAAAGGCCTCAAGAACCCGTTCGTCTTTGATGCCGCGCTCGGCCAGATGGCGCTGAACCATTCGTTTTCGCTGGGCGACGATTTTGGCTTCCCCGTCGTCCTTCTTCGTCGCCCCCGGGTGCTGGCCGATCGACACCGCGCCGCCGATGATGACGAACAGGGCGGAGAGGACAAGTGAGTAGGCGCTGAATCCGCGGCGTATCATGAGGAGACCTTATTTGTAGGGTCCACCGGGCGGGCATTGCGCGGCAACGTCCCGGATCGACTCTCAATCGCTGCTCCCGACTTATCAAACCCGCGATGACCATCGAACGGTTGGCTCGCCCTCTCGCAAACGCAGTTCAAGTTCGGTCCTATCGCATCATAGCGATTCCCCTTGGTCGAGAAAACCCGACGGGTTATACTCGAAACGGTTCGGAGAGTGGCGAACGGATCTCGGGACGCGACTCACGGTGGAGAAAAGCGGAATGACGTGGTCTCCGGGAGGCGTGATCATCCTGGCCCTTGCCGTCACCACGGCAACGCCCCCGGCCCCAAAGTCCGCGCCCGTCACGATTTCCGGCACCGCGTTGCTCCTTGGCGAAGTTCTCAAGCCGATCGGCATGGCGTTCGACGTCCCGCCGATCGCGAAGCAAGTCGTCTTGAAAGCTGATGACGGAACGATCACGCCCCTTCTCTCCGACGACGCCAGCCGCGCCTTATTCGACGACGTTCGCCTGAGAAATCGAAAGACGGAAATCGTCGGGCGAAAATACGAGGGTTTACCTTACGTTCAAGTGATGTCGTTCAAGATTGAAGACGAAGGGAAACTGCGGATCCCCGAATACTTTTGCGACATTTGCACGATCAGCGTCCGGTTCCCGCAAATCTGTCCCTGTTGCCAGGGGGATATGGTCTTAAGAATGCAGCCGGAGCGTCTCTGATCCTCAGACGAACTCAACCGCCATTGTCGGCGACTCAGCCTCGTTTTTCGCACTTGGGTACTGAATCGGACTGATTCCTGATTCTTTCTTAATGGAAATCGAGAGTCGAACCAGGTCTAGACGTGTCCAGACCGTTGGCGGCGGGCTCCGCCAGGGACGACACCCATGATGCCACTCTCTTGGTTGACGACCAACACCCTGCTCGGACTCGTCGCGGTCTTCGCGGTCGCCACGACGTTGCTGTCGTTCTTCGCCCTCCTCTGGGTGACCCGCCGCCGCGAGAACCTCCCGAATCACACGCCCCCCGTCACGATCTTCAAGCCGCTCAAAGGGATTGATGAAGGCCTGGAGGACAACCTCCGGAGCTTTTTCGCCCTCGACTACCCGGTCTATCAATTGATTTTCGGAGTGGCGGACGCCCGCGATGAGGTCATCGAGGTTGTGAACCGACTCCTCGCGGAGTTCCCCACGCATGACGCGATGCTCATGGTCGGCACCCCGGCGTTCGGCCTCAATCCGAAAGTCGAAAACCTCGCGGCGATGGACCGGTTCCGCAAGCACGACGTGATCCTGGTCAGCGATTCCAACGTCCGCGTCCGCCCGTCTTACCTGCGAGAAACCGCCTGCTACCTGGCCGAGCCCAACGTCGGTCTCGTCAGCAACATCTTCGTCGGTGTCGAGGAACAGCAAATCGGCGCGGTGCTGGAGAACCTCCAACTCAACGGTTTTATCGCCGGCGGGGTCGCACTCGCCGAGATGACCAACGTGACGTGCGTCGTCGGCAAGTCGATGCTGATGCCGGTGCAGGCCCTCGCCGCGGCAGGCGGTTTCGCGGGGGTCCGCAACCTCCTGGCGGAAGACCAGGCGCTCGGCGTTCGGATCCGAAAAGCCGGCTATACGCTCCGCCTCAGTCATCACGTCATCGAAAACGTGAACCATTCGCGAGGGTTCAGGTGGTTCCTGAACCGCCATTCGCGCTGGTACAAGATCCGGCGTCAGATGGCTCTTCCCGCGTTCATCGCCGAACCGTTGACGAACCTTTCGGCGGTCGGAATTGTCTGGGCATTGTCCGGTGAATCGGGGATCGCGTGGGGCGGGTTGCTCGTCCTGATCGGGCTCGGAATCGTCCGCGACGCGGCGCAGACTTACTGGCTCCGCGGAAGTATCCCGAAACTCCGACACTTGATCATCAGCCCGATCAAAGACCTGTTGCTCTTGCCGGTCTGGTTCGACGCGATCATGAATAACCGCGTCCACTGGCGAGGACACCGCTTCCTGGTCGGCCGGTACACGAGACTCAGAAGCGCCCGGGCGTCGCGCCTGGTCCGTCAACGCGTTCGGAGAGTTCGACGCTTCCGGACCCATTAAACCGTTCGCGAATCGCGCATTTTTCGGCCGTGATCTTGACTCGTCAGGGGTCCGGCCGAAGATTTCTCCTTCGAAGCGATTTCTACTTCTCGTGAAGAAAGAAGTTTCTTGATGGAAAAAGACGCCGGCTCCTCGCCCTTCGACGAGACTGGCATTCTCTCGACTGTTCACGAGCCCGCGAGTCCGCTTCGATCCGTTTTCCTCCCACGCCCGGCGCGACCCTTGATCGCGGCCGCGATGGTGGTGCTCCTCTTTCCCGCCTGCGATCACGCCCCTGCCATCGACGCCCTTGCGCGTGTCAAGACCGCCGGTTCTCTCCTCT
>JAYUFP010000868.1:0-3282 GCA_043738665.1 Isosphaeraceae bacterium | reverse complement strand
ACGCTCCGCGTCCGTATTCCGCGGAGGCCGGACGACGCGGAGCGTCGGGGACGGCATTCCCACGGAGGACCGTGGGAACGAGTCGCGCCGGGCTCTTTTGCTCTGTGTCGGGTCGTTGTAAAATAAGGGATGACGGATGGCGGATGACGGAACCAAAACGTCCTCCGTCATGCGTCATTCGTCATTCGTCATTCGTCTTTTGTCATTCGTCCTCCGTCCTCCGTCATCATTCTTATTCACAATGCACACACGCCGTATCGAACCCGGCCCCGGCCGGGAATCCGTCTGGGATTACCCCAGGCCCCCGCGCGTCGAGCCTTCGAATCGCCTCATCCGAGTCGAGTTCAACGGCGAGGTCGTGGCCGAGTCCTCCAAGGCCTGGCGGGTGCTTGAGACGAGCCACCCGCCGGTCTATTACGTCCCTCGCGAGGACGTCCGCCAGGAGTTCCTCGAACCCTCGACGCGTTCCAGCTTCTGTGAATGGAAGGGGCAGGCGGGATATGTCTCGCTGGTCGTGAACGGGAAGCGGTCCAGAGACGCGGCCTGGTTCTATCCCCGGCCGACCCCGGCGTTCGCCCCGATCGGCGATTATCTCGCCTTCTATCCGAGCCGGGTTGATGCCTGTTTCGTGGACGGGGAACAGGTCCAGCCACAGCCCGGCGACTTCTACGGAGGCTGGGTGACCTCACACGTCGTCGGCCCGTTCAAGGGCGGGGCCGGGACGATGGGCTGGTAACCGCCCGGTTCAAGGCCTCGACGGCCTCGCAAGCGGCCTCCATCGGGTGCGGATCGCGGGCGAACAGCGAGGCCGTTTCGAGGCAACGCGCCTTCACGGCAGGGTCGTCGATCAGTTCGTGAAGCATCCCCGCGACGGCAGGCCCGCGGAACCTCGACTGCGGGAGGGCACGAGCGATGCCTCGGTTCTTCATCCTCGCGGCGTTGTCGAACTGGTCGTGCGCCAGAGGCATGACGAGCTGCGGGGTCGCCGAGGCCATCGCCTGCGCGCTCGTGCCGATTCCCCCGTGATGAACGAGGGCCGCGACCCTCGGCAGGAGCGTACCGAACGGGGCATAGAGGCAATGGACGACCCCGTCCGGCAGACCGGGCGGGATGTTCGCCGGGAACCTCGTCAGCAAGATCCCCCGGCGTCCCAGCAAGCGGCAGGCCTCGGCGGCGGCTTCGAAGAACTCCCGGCCGTGGAGGTTGGCGGACCCCGGCGTGAAGGCGATCGGCGGGGTCGCTTTTTGGAGAAACGCGTCCAGTTCCGGCGGCAAGGGAGTCGCCTCGCGCTCGTCATAGAGCGGGAACCCCACGAGCTTCGCGTGGGGCGGCCAGTCGGGCTGGGGCATGGCGAACCACGACGGAAAGAACCCCAGCACCAACTGCGGGGAGTGCAGATAGATCCTCATCACGTCTCGGCCCGGCGGCAGGCCGTGCTCGGCCCGGAACGCGTTCAGCCCGGGGGCGATGCTCGGGTCGATGCCCTTCCGATAAATGAAGTCGAAGAAGGGTCGTTTGAACCATCGGGGCCAGCGTGTCACGGCTCCCAGAGTGGGAAACGTGGGCGTTTCGTACTCGCTGAAGAAGGCGCTCGGCTGAAGATGAACCGTGGCCGCGGGGATGCCGGTGACCTCGTGCGCGACCCTCGTGGAGAGAGCGATCGAACCCCCGACGACCACCGTTTCGCCGGGAACGTACCTCTCAACGATCAATGGAAAAGTGAGCCGCATCGCCTCCAAGGCGGCTTTCGCGACGACGGAAAACGCCTTTCTCGGGTGCCACAGGTCCGGATGATTCGCCACCTCGGCGAGCCGCTCGTCGTGGCCCAGAGGGACGTGCTCGAATCCCAGGGAACGCACGAGCGGACCGAATTGTTCGTTAAGGATGAACGTGATCCCGTGCCCGCGCGCCCGAAGGGCTTGCCCGAGCGCCAGGAACGGGTGGACGTCGCCATGACTTCCAAACGGCACCAGCAACACACGCATCGCGGAAGCCTCGCAACTTCGGATGGCAGTTCGTGAACGATTTCCCAATCTACCGGAAAACGCTAAAGCGTGCCGGGTCGCCAGCCTGGGGAATGAGGAGGATTGCAAAGTCGAGAAGTCCTCGAAACGTCGCGCGCAATCTCACCGCGGAGATCGTCGAGAACGCGGAGACGAGTCGAGTGAAGAAATGGAACGAGAGCGGATTCGCCGACTTTCATCTTCTCTCTTCTCCGCGTCCTCCGCGACTCGACCGGTTAATCCGCTTTTTGACTTTGCAATCTTCCTGCCTTGGGAATCGCCTTTGCGTGAGAATTGCCGCTCGCTACAGTGGTTGTTTTGCAACGGCGGGCCGACGCCCTTGAAAGACGTGGCATGAATTCGACCGACCGGGGCATCCAGGCCGCGAAAACGGGTCTGCTCGTGAACGCAGGCTTGGTGGTCGCCAAGCTCCTTGCGGGGATCTTCGGCCATTCCTCAGCGCTCGTGGCCGACGCCGTCGAGTCCTCGACCGACATCTTCGGCTCCCTGGTGGTCTGGCGCGGCCTGCGGATCACGACCAAGCCCGCCGACGCGTCGTACCCCTACGGTTACGGCAAGGCGGAGCCCCTCGCGGCGGCGGTCGTCTCCCTGACGCTGCTGGTCGCGGCCGTGGGGATCGCCCTGGCCGCGATCCGCGAGATTCAAGTTCCGCGCCATGCCCCCGCCCCATTCACGTTGACCGTGCTGGCCGCCGTGGTCGTGATCAAGGAAATCCTGTTCAGGCGAGTCGTGGCCGTCGGCGAGGAAACCGGCAGCCTTGCGGTCAAAACCGACGCCTGGCACCACCGCAGCGACGCGATCACCTCGGGAACGGCCTTTCTGGGGATCGCCATCGCCATCTGGGGAGGCCCCGGCTGGGAGGCCGCCGACGACTACGCCGCGCTCGCCGCCGCGGCGATCATCGCGATGAACGGGATCATGCTCGTCCGGCCCGCGGTCGCCGACCTGATGGACCGCCAGCCCGAACCCGAAGTCATCGCCAGGATCGAAGCGGCGGCGCGAGCCGTCGATGGCGTGCTCGCGACCGAAAAGCTTCGCGTCCGCAAGTTCGCGACCGCCTACTTCGTGGACATCCACGTCCAGGCCGATCCGAACCTCTCACTCCGCGACGCCCACGTCCTCAGCGGCAAAGTCAAAAGCGCCCTACGAGAAGCCGTGCCCGCAGTCTCCGACACGTCGATCCACATGGAACCGTTTGATAAATAGGAAAAAAGGTGTCAGGAACCGTTTCCACGTTCGCGGGCGTTGTCACGCCCGC